>NZ_JANKBZ010000043.1 GCF_024623785.1 Archangium lipolyticum | reverse complement strand
GACGAGCAGCACGGCGATGGAGGCACCACCGCCTCCACCTCCAGCATCTGGACCCACACCCGGGCAGCCACCAGCTCCTCCTCCTCCCCCTCCTCCTCCCGTCGACTCGGCCGACCGCAGCCATTCCACAATGTTGCAGTAGCTGCCGCCGCCTCCTCCTCCGCCTGCTCCTCCGGGCTGGCCGGGTCCGCCCCCTCCACCGACGTTGGCCACCCACGAGTCGTCCTTCTGCTGGCCAATGCCATCGCCCGGTGTGCCGTCCATTCCGGGCTCACCCTCGGTGCCATCCTGGCCCTTGCCACCTGCAATCCCGTTGCACTGGCAGGAGGTGGCGGTGGCCGGGCAGTTGTTCACGTCCACGTTCGGTCCGGCGGTCCCCCCGTCGGAGGAGGGGATGCCCGCCTCACCCCGGGTCGGGTCGATACCGGCGACACCGCCCTGTCCACCGTATCCGCCCCGGATGCCGACGCCGCAACTGTTGACGGCGGGCGAGCCACCATCGGCGCGTACGTTGGGGGTGGTCTGGCTGGTGCTCTGTCCCGGGCCGCCATCCGCGCCCGTCTGGGGGTTGGCCACGGCCGAGGCGCCCGGCGTTCCATCCGCACCGCGCCCGGCTTCCACGGTCACATGATTCAGTCGCACGCCGAGCGAGTTCAGCACCCTCAGCCCGATGGAAGGCGCTCCAGCGTCGGGGGGCGTGGTGGAGGTGATGTGCAGACGATCCAGCACGAGCTCGGCATTCTCCAACCCGCTCACCGTCAGGCCGATGGGTCCGCCCTTGAGCAAGGAGTCGAACTCATTGCCGCGAGCCCAGCCGCCATCCTCGCCCCTGGAGTAGCCGCCGTAGAGCGACACGGGCCGCTCGAGCCGGAGCGCCGGCTCGTTGTAGGTGCCCTGCGCGAGGTAGAGCACCTTGCCGGCATCGGCGGCGAACGGCAGGGCGTGCGCGAGTGTCCTGAAGGGAGCCTTGAGGGTCCCGGGATTGACGTTCTGCCCGGCGACGGGGTCGACGAAGAAGCCAGCGTCGGCATCCCCATCCACGCCGTCGCAGTTGGCGTCGACGAAGGCCTCATCCAGCGGGTCCGGCAGCGTGGGGTCGCACGTGCCAGGGGGAGGATTGCAGTTTCCAGCCCTCACGCACTCGGTGAACGCCGTCTCGAAGTCAAAACAGCCGGTGGTGGCCAGCAACGCCAGCGCGAGCCCCGCGGCGAACAGCTTCTTCGTCTCGAGCATGTGCATCCTCACGGCAGTGTCCCCACCAGCCCCACCATCCCGCCGCCATTTCCCACGGAGGCGGTGGGCCGTACTTCCACCTCCCCGCCCTTGTCCTTGCCAGACAGCAGATAGATGAGCCCGCTCGTCACCACGCCCGCCGCGCCCACCGCGTAGGCCACCCGGCTCAAATTCTGGGCCTTCTGACCGGACTCCTTGAGCTGGGCGCCGCGCTCGAGATCCTCGAACTTCTGTTCCTGCAGCTCCCGGTAGTCCTGGCCCGCCTTCACGAGGAAGACCGTCCCCACGCCCAGCATCACCGCGCCTCCGGCGGCGGGCACCCAGGCCCAGCCCGGCGGGCCCGAGCGGGTGGGCGTCACCGTGGGCTTGGGCTGGACGGGCGGCTGTCCCGGGGTGAGCTGCGGGAGCGGCGTCTCGACGATGGGCGCCTGGTCCGGGCGCAGCGCATGGAGCACCGGGGGGACCACCCGCTCGCTGGCCCGGGTGAGCGCGTCGAGCAACTGGTCCTCGCGGACTCCGGGCTCGTAGTGCTCGGCGAGCAGCTCGCCGTCACGCGTGGCGTAGGCCTTCAGCCCCACCCGGTAGCCGCTGAGGAACTGCACCAGCTCGGTGATCATCACCACGTCGGCCTCGGCCGCCTCGCCCAGGGTGATGCGGCAGGCGGCTTCCAGCCGGTTGCACCCGAGCACCGACTTGCGTTGGGCGGGTGGCAGCAGCTGCGACAGATCCGAGGTGAGGACCACCTGGAGGCCCTGGGTCTTGAGCTGCTCGGCCACATGCTCCTGGGCGAAGGAGATGATGTGGGAGGGGACGCCCGCGGCCTCGGGCGGGGCGATCAGCACGGTGAGGGGCGCCTCGGAGGACGCGGGCACCTGGCCGAGCACGGCGAGCGTGGCGAGGAGTGGAAGGAACACGGCGCCACTTTCCCCTCATGGAGCGCTTGCCGCAAGGAGACGTACCGCCAGTGACGCCGGGGGCGCGAGGGGCGGAGGACTCCGGGGTGGCTAGCGGCGCGGCTTGTCGGGCATGGGCCGGATGTGTGTCTTCTCGGAGTTGTCCAGCTCCCGGGGCTCGTCCTCCAGGTGCTCGTCGGGCACGGGAGGGGCGAGGGAGGGCCGGGCGGGGGGCATGGAGGCGGGCCTGCGGGCGGGCATCGCGGGGCGGACGCCGGTGGAAGGACCCGAGCGCTGGGGCTGGGGCGTGGACGAGCGGGTGGAGCGCGGCGGAACGATGCCGCGGCCCTGGGTCTCGTCCTCGGCCAGGAGGTCCGCGGCCACCTGCACCTTGGGCTCGTCGGCCAGGGTGGCGGGCCCCTCCTCCGCCTCGGAGGCGAAGGGGTTGCGCGTGGGCGGCGGCGTCCGGTCGTCGTCCTCCGGAGGAGGCGGCGGCTTGTTGGCGGGCAGGTTGGGCCGGAGGGCGGGGCCGCCGCGGGCGGCGGGGGCCTTGGGCGGGGTGGGGAGGTTGGCGGGCACCTGCACCTGCACCGCCGGAGCGGCGGGAGCCGGGGGCTTGCCGTCCTTGGAGTCACGGGCCTCGTCCTTGAGCCGCTGCTCGAAGGCCAGCCACTCCTTCTTGTAGCTGTCCGGGTCGCGCTCGCCGCGCTCGCGGTGCTTGAGCGAGGGGGCCCAGCGCACGGCGTACGTCTCGCCCAGGCGGAAGGAGGGGGGAGGGGGCAGGCCGTAGGTGGCCGGGTCGAAGAAGGACTCGTCCAGGTCGGAGAAGCCGTAGGCGCGCGCCCTGTCCACGAAGGTGGGGATGATGCCGGTGGGCGCGTGGTAGCCGAGGATGTGGCCCTCCTCGTCCTTCGTCACCGGGGTGAAGACGAAGATGTCCTGGGTGCGGTACTCGCCCTTCTCGCTGAGCGGGAGCACCTCGGAGAGGGCAATCGTCTTCCGGCTGCCGTCGTGGAGGCGCTCGCAGCAGATGACGAAGTTGATGGCGCTGGCCACCTGGGCGCGGATGGCCACCATGGGCAGCTCGATGCCGGACATGAGGCACAGCGACTCGATGCGGCGCAGCGTGTCCGTGGGCGTGTTGGCGTGGGTGGTGGCGAGCGAGCCGCCGTGACCGGTGTTCATCGCCTGCACGAGGTGGAAGGCCTCGCCGCCGCGCACCTCGCCCACGACGATGCGGTCGGGGCGCAGACGCAGGGCCGAGTGCAGCAGGTCTCCCATGTCCACGCCGCCCTTGCCGAACTTGTCCGGGGGCCGGCTCTCGAAGGGGACGAGGTGGGACTGGTTGAGCTGGAGCTCGGCCGAGTCCTCGATGGTGAGGATGCGCTCCTCGTCGGGGATGAGGGAGGAGACGATGTTGAGCAGGGTCGTCTTGCCCGAGCCCGTGCCGCCGGACACCAGCATGTTGAGCTTGGTGTGGATGCCCGCGTCGATGAGGCGCGCCATCTCCTTGGTCATCGACTTGAACTTGATCAAGGACTCGATGGTGAGCTTGTCCTTGAAGAACTTGCGGATGGAGATGGTGGTGCCCTTGCGGGCGATGGGCGGGATGACGACGTGGATGCGGCTGCCGTCGGGCAGGCGCGCGTCGAGGCGGGGGCGCTCGTCGTTGAGGAGGCGGCCGACGAACTGCGCCATGTTGCGCGCGGCGCCGATCAGACCTTCCTCGGTGAACGTGGCATCGGTCTTGGAGACCTTGCCCTTGCGCTCGATCCAGACATCGGTGGGCCCGTTGATCATGATCTCGGAGACCGACGGGTCGTCGAGATAGGGGAGGACGGGCTTGAGGAACGCGCGGAGCGACTCGTTGTACATCGACATGGCGTCCCGGAGGGTAGCCCGACAATGGCCCGAGCCCAAGAGGAGGGCTCGGTTGCTTGTCGGGTGGGGCGGCGGACGGGGCGGGGACGCCGGCCGGCGTCACGGCCTCATGCGGCCGTAGAACTCACGCGCCCGGGGCGCCGCCTCGCCCCAGAGGCGGTCGACGACCTGCTCCAGCCCCATCCGGGAGCGCACCTCGGGTTTGATCTCCCGCAGCAGGTGGATGGGGGAAATCCCGTACACGAGCACGTGCAGCGGCTCCTCCAGCCCCTGTGTCCAGTCGATGGCCCGGGCCTCCTCCTCACTGGCCGGCAGGGGCGTGAGCGAGGTGCGCCCCTCATGCCCCTGGTTTCCGATGAGGCTCTCGTCCGGGATGGCATGGTCCACGAGGCCCCTGGCGTGCCAGATCCTCCGCTGGTGCGCCATGGCCCACACGTTGAGCCGCCCGTCGTCCGAGAGCCCCGGAGGGGGACGTTCCACCAGCGAGGCGTGCTCCCACTCCAGGAAGTCGCGCGCCAGCTCCACCGGGAGGGCACACGTCACGCCCACCAGCCCATCATCGGAGGTCCACCAGGCATCTCCCCGCTCGTACGCGAGCCGCGCCGTCTCATGGTTCGCGTAGAAACAGACGGGGTGCCGTGGCCTCACGGCCAGCGCGGCGCGGACCGCCTCCACGAAGCCGGCGCAGGGCACGGCGTCGTCGTTGAGCAGCACCACGTGGGTGATGCCGTGCCCGGCCTGGGCGATGCCCCACCGCCAGCACGCGCTGGCCACGTTCCACACGCCACGGCGCACGGTGTCCCGCTCCACGTGGAGCACGTCCCCCGTGCCCAGCGACTCGCGCAGCTTCTCCTCCAACCTCCGCGCCAGCTCCACCCGCGAGGGATCGAAGGCGGCGTGCATCACCGTGAACGCGAGTCTCGGCGCTCCCATGTGTAGACCTCCTCCCGCCCCGGCCACCCGGGGCGCATCCTCGGCCACTCATACGCGAGGTGTGTCCTGTACCCAAATGATGGACCCCACGTGAATCGAACCGACGTGAAAAAGACACCCACGCCACATGACCGCTGAAGTAGGGTGGGACGGGTGCTCCGAGGATGGAGGAGCCCTGACGCGGAGGCGCGATGGGTGCGATGAAGGACCGGTTGCCGGCGGACTGGACGAAGGTGCTGAAGGACGTGCTGGCGAGCCCGGGGTTCGCGGAGCTGGAGGCGTTCGTCACGCGGGAGCGGCGCGAGCACACGGTGTACCCGTCCGAGGAGGACCTGTTCTCGGCCTTCCGGCTGACGCCGTACGACGCGGTGAAGGTGCTGCTGCTCGGGCAGGACCCGTACCACGGGCCGGGACAGGCGCACGGGCTGGCGTTCTCGGTGCAGCCGGGGGTGAAGCCACCGCCCTCGCTGGTGAACATCTTCAAGGAGCTACAGAGTGACCTGGGCGTGCCGAAGCCGAAGGAGGGCTCGCTGGTGCCGTGGGCGAAGCAGGGGGTGCTGCTGCTCAACGCGGTGTTGACGGTGCGGGAGGGTCAGGCCAATGCCCACGAGGGGCATGGCTGGGAGGCCTTCACCGACGCGGTCATCCAGAAGGTGAGCGACAAGCCGGAGCCGGTGGTGTTCCTGCTGTGGGGCAGCTACGCGCAGAAGAAGGAGGCGCTCATCGACACGTCGAGGCACGTCATCCTGAAGGCACCGCACCCCTCGCCGTTGTCGGCGAAGAAGGGCTTCTTCGGGAGCAGGCCCTTCAGCCTCACCAACGAGGCGCTGGAGAAGGCGGGGCGCGAGCCCATCGACTGGCGCCTGCCGGCGTGAGCGAGGGGGCACCTCAGAAGCCGCGACCCCAGACGGAGCGAGCGCGGGTGTACCGGGCTTCCACCACCTTCACCTCATCGTGGCCCGGCTCCCCATCGAACATCTCCGCGACGAGCTCGTGGGGGCCCTCCATGCGAATCTCCACGCGCTCGCTCCCACCGGTCGCGTTCCGGAAGGTGATGACCCTGCCGCTCGCATCGAGCGTGCCCTCGCGCAGGGTGAGGCCCGTGCCCATGCTGCCGTACGTCATCATCACGAACACGTCCTGGGTGTTGTCGTAGCCGAAGATGGTGCGGCCCTCGAAGGAGTGGCCCAGGACGGTGCTGGTATAGGTCTCCTCGAGGTAGCGCCCGCCCAGCGTCATCCGCATCTTCACCGTGGCCGTCGACTCCACCCACGTGCCCATCCAGTTCCTCGTGCGCACCTTCCAGGTACCGGCCCACGAGGCCAGCAGCGCGTGAGGGGAAGAGGGTTGGGAGTGGCTGACCGTCTCCTCCATGAAGCGCTCGGCCTGGGGGTCGATCCGCGAGTCGGTTGCCAGCGCCGTCTTCCTGCTCGTGTCCATGACTTCTTTTTTCTCCTCGGTAGCCGGTTTCAGACGCAAATCGCATGCCATTCAAAGCACGCGCGTCTGACGGGCCAGAGGCCGAACGCCGCCCTTCGGAGCGCTCATTGACGCGGCGCTGACGTGTCGGATCGACATGTCGGTACGCCTCGACGAGCAAGCCGGCTCGTGACTGGCTAGAGTCATCTCCATGGCGAAGACAGCACCCCGCAAGGCCCCGGCGAGCCAGAAGAAGGCCGTCCGAGCGGCTCCGAAGAAGAAGAGCGCCGCTGCCGCGAAGAAGCGTCCCGGGTCCGCGAAGAAGCGTGTGGCTCCGGTGAAGAAGCCCGCCGCCGCGAAGAAGCGCGCCGCCCCGGTGGCGCCCTCCGCGCCCGAGCAGGCCGCTCCGAGCCAGGTACCCGAGACGCCCGAGATGAAGGCCCTGCCGGCCGGGGAGCCCGTGGAGGGCGGTCCCGCGCTGCCTTTCGAGATCGACCCCAAGCGCGTCGAGGAGAGCCTGCGCAAGATGCGCGAGGAGCTCGTCCACTGGGCCAACAAGGGCCGCTACACCAAGGTGCGTTTCAAGTTCCGCGGCAAGCAGCTGCTGCCGGACCTGCCCATCGCCGCCGTGGTCGCCGCCGAGGGCCTCACCTTCTACTGGGGCGGCATCCTCCGCGCGCTCATCGTCACCGTGGCCGGCGGCAGCCTGCTGCAGGTGGAGCTCGTCAACGACGCGGACAAGCGCGTGCAGGCTGGCAAGGAGGCCCTGCTCGCGGGGGACCTGGACGAGGCCCTCGCCCACTTCCGCGAGGCGCTCGCCATGGACCGCGACAACGTCGGCGCGCACCTCAACGTGGGGGTGGCCCTCAAGCTGAGGGGGGACCGCGAGGGTGCCCTCGCCTCCTTCGAGCGCGCGAAGTCGTTGGATCCGGAAGGCCCCCTGGGGGCCGAGGCCGAGCGGCTCGCCGCCCCGCTGCGGCCCAAGGACACGATGGCCCAGGCGAGCTGAGTCGCGGGGCTATACTGCGTCCATCATGGCTGCACCCCTGGAGGACGAATACCAGCTGCGCCTGGAGGGCCGGTGGGTGGTGCTGGAGCCGGCCCGGAAGCGCTACTACGGGCTGGTGCTGGCCCTGGCCGATTCCGGCTGGGAAGCGGCGCTGCGGCGGCAGGTGCCCCTCCTGCGCGAGGTGGCGGCCCACCAGGAGAAGGTGGACGAGGTGCTCGCCTACGCCGTCCGCCGCGCCGAGGCCGAGTCCTGGCCCACCAGCAACCCGACGGTGCGCGGCATCTTCGAGGTGCGCTCGCTGAGGGACCAGCTCGCCCGGGACGTGGCCCGCAAGCTGGGGCGGAGCGCCCATGAGCCCCTCGGGAGCCTGATGGTGGCGCTGGAGGACTGGCTGCTCACCATCCCGCGCATGGTGCCTCCCCGGGAGCGGTGGAGCACGGCGGTGGAGGTGCTCCCGGATGCGCTGCCGGCGCTCCGGGAGGCCGCGGCCTTCGGAGAGCTGCTGGAGTCGCTCTTCGCACGCCCCCTGCCGCTCACGGGCCGCATCCCGTTCACGAGCGCGCAGCGGGAGGAGCTGAGCCTGTGGTGGCCGAGGGGGCAGGCGGCGCTGGTGTCGTTGTGGAACCGGCTCTCCGGAGTGGATGCGGTGGGCGGCATGGTGGAGGAGCTCCGCAAGCAGTCCACCCGGGCACCGCACCACCCGCCTCGCAACGGCCCCGAGCGCCTGTTGCACGCCGCGTACTGGTTCCAGGAGGCCCATGCGCTGCTGAGCCGGATGGCCCAGGCGCGGGTGGCCCCGCTGGTGCTCGAGGACGCCGAATTTCCGGAGGTGCTCTGGTGGATGTTCGAGCGTGAGTACGTCCCACGTGTCCGGCTGCTGGCCTCGGAGCGTCTGGTGGATGCCCGGGCGGCGCTGATCGAAGTGGCCTATGAGCTGTGGGACGCCCAGCGCCAGGATATTCCCGAGGACGAGCGCTGGCCGGCCGCGCGCTGGGTCCGCCTGGAGGAGCTGGCCTGGCGGGCGGATGAGTCGCGCGGTGGCACGGATGGCGAGCGGGTCCGCGGGGTCCTCCGGGAGCTCATCCAGCGGCACGGAATTGGAAGCTCCGCCCTGCGCGGGTGGAGGGATTCGTCACGCCTGGTGAATCTGGTGCAACAAGCGCGCTCGGTCCTGGGTTGATAGAGGTTCGGAGGGGGCCGGACGGGGTGTCCGATACCCCCCAGCCGAGCGACCTCAGGCCCCCCTTTCTGGCTGCCCCTCGTGACCCTCGTGTTTCCATTGTTGACGCTGGAAAATCCGGGGGTTACGTAGGCACGTTACCCTGACGGGCCCCCCTCGGGCGGGCCCCACCCCTGACCCTCGATTTCATGGCCGACGACACCACCGACAAGCCGGCAACGCCCCCCGCTCCTCCTCAGGGCAGCGTGGGAGAACTCATCCCCGTCAACATCGAAGACGAGATGCGCCGTTCGTATCTCGACTACTCGATGTCCGTCATCATCGGGCGCGCGCTGCCCGACGTGCGTGACGGCCTCAAGCCCGTGCATCGCCGCGTCCTCTACGCGATGAACGACCTGGGCAACTACCACAACCGCGCCTACAAGAAGAGCGCGCGCGTGGTGGGCGACGTCATCGGTAAGTACCACCCGCACGGCGACACGGCCGTCTACGACGCCATGGTGCGTCTGGCCCAGGAGTGGAGCCTCCGCTACCTGCTGGTGGATGGCCAGGGCAACTTCGGCTCGGTGGACGGCGACTCGCCGGCGGCCATGCGCTACACGGAAGTGCGCATGGACCGCCTGGCCGAGGAGATGCTGGCGGACATCGACAAGGACACCATCGACTTCGGTCCCAACTACGACGACTCCACCGTCGAGCCGCTCGTCCTCCCCACCAAGTTCCCCAACCTCCTGGTCAACGGCAGCACGGGCATCGCGGTGGGTATGACCACCAACATCCCGCCGCACAACATGACCGAGGTCATCGACGGGACGCTGCACCTCATCGACCACCCCGAGTCCACCGTTCGGGATTTGATGCAGTTCATCCCCGGGCCGGACTTCCCCACGGCCGGCATCATCACCGGCCGCGAGGGCATCCTGCGCGCCTACGAGACGGGCCGCGGGCAGATCACCGTGCGGGCCCGCACGGAGATCGAGACCTCCAAGAAGGGGGACCGTGAGAGCATCATCGTCACGGAGATTCCCTACCAGGTGAACAAGGCGCGGCTCATCGAGAAGATCGCCGACCTGGTGCGCGAGAAGAAGCTGGAGGGCATCAGCGACATCCGCGACGAGAGCGACCGGCAGGGCATGCGCATCGTGGTGGAGCTCAAGCGCGACGCCATCTCCGCCGTGGTGCTCAACAACCTGTTCGCCAACACGGCGATGGAGACCACGTTCGGCGCGGTGATGCTGGCCATCGACGGCGGGCAGCCGCGCACGCTCACCCTCAAGGAGCTGCTGGAGCGCTTCATCGCGCACCGCCGGGACGTGGTGACGCGCCGCAGCCGCTTCGAGCTGCGCAAGGCGCGCGCCCGCCGCCACATCGTCGAGGGCTTGCTGGTCGCGCAGGACCTGATCGACCTGGTGGTGAGCCTGATCCGCGCCTCGAGGGATCCGGACGAGGCGCGTTGGGGCTTGATGAACATCCTGTCGCCCGCGCTCTACGAGCGGGAGAACTTCAAGAACCTGCAGCGCATCGACTACGCCAAGGCGAAGGCGCAGATGGAGCTGCTGGTCTCGAGGGCGCGTGACGAGGTGCCGAGCTACTCGGGGCTGGAGCACCGGTACGAGGGCTCGGGCTTCAGCGAGGAGCAGGCGAAGAACATCCTCGAGATGCGCCTGCAGCGCCTCACGGGCCTGCAGCGCGAGGAGCTGTTCCGCGAGCTGGTGGACCTAGTGAGGGAGATCCTCCGGCTGGAGGACATCCTGGCCAACGAGTCGAGCCTGCTCAACGTCATCCGGACGGAGCTCAAGGAGATCCGCGAGCGCTACGGCGACAAGAGGCGCACCGAAATCACGGGTGCGGCGGAGGAGATCACCAGCGAGGACCTGATCGCCGAGGAGACGATGGTGGTCACGCTGTCGCACACGGGCTACGTGAAGCGCTCGGCGCTGACGGAGTACCGGGCGCAGAAGCGGGGCGGGCGAGGCAAGACGGGTGCGACGACGAAGGAGGACGATTTCGTCACGGACCTGTTCGTGGCGAGCACGCACGCGTACCTGATGCCGATCACCAACACGGGCCGGCTGTACTGGCTGAAGGTGCACGAGATTCCGCTGGCGGGCCGTACGTCACGAGGCAAGCCCATCGTGAACCTGGTGCAGCTGGGCGAGGGCGAGCGGTTGGCGCAGGTGCTGGTGACGAAGGAGTTCGGCGAGAACCAGTTCGTGTTCTTCGTGACCAAGCGCGGCGTGGTGAAGAGGACGGATCTGTCGGCCTTCTCGAACGTGCGCTCCAGCGGCATCCGGGCGCTGGGCATCGAGGAGGGGGACGAGCTGGTGGCGGTGAAGATCACCGACGGCTCGAAGGACATCCTGCTGTCGACGGCCAACGGCATGAGCATCCGCTTCCCGGAGACGGAAGTGCGCTCGATGGGCCGTGACGCCTACGGCGTGAAGGGAATCACGCTGGAGGATGGGGACGAGGTGGTGGGGGCGGACCTGGTGGAGAAGGACACCACGGTGCTGACGGTGACGGAGAACGGCTACGGCAAGCGGACGGAGGAGGGCGAGTACCGTCAGCAGGGCCGAGGCGGCAAGGGCATCATCGACATCAAGGCCACCGAGAGGAATGGCAAGGTGGTGGGCCTGCTGCAGGTGACGGACAAGGACGAGGTGATGCTGGTCACCAACGGCGGGATGCTCATCCGGATGAAGGCGAAGGAGATCTCCGTCATCGGCCGCAACACGCAGGGTGTGAGGCTGATCGCGCTGGAGAGCGCGGAGGAGAAGGTGACGGGCATCTCGAAGCTGCCGGAGTCGGAGGATGAGGGCGAGGAGAACGGAGGCGAGGCGGTGGAGGCGTCCGCGCCGTCGGAGCCGACGGAGTCCTCGGCCGAGGCACCGGCCACGGAGGAGTCGGAGTCCTCGGATTCCGGGACCTCGGAGCCGGGAACCGAGGAGTGAAGAAGAACCCCTCTCCCTTCGGGAGAGGGACGGGGTGAGGGTCGCACGGGCCACGAGTTGAACCCGTGTAAGCCCCCTCTCCCTCTGGGAGAGGGCTGGGGTGAGGGATTTCCCTCCTCCGGCCCTCTTCGCGTTTCAAACAAAGCCATCCAGGGGTGTGAACCGGAAACCCACGCCCCTCCGGGGCAGGAAGGCCGTGCGGCGCCACACGAAACCTGTCCCGGGGATGCACGCCGAGCGTCCCATCTCGTACGGTCAACCCCGCCTTGCCAGGGTTCTTAAGTTCTGGAAGCGGGTTCGCCACCGTCTTGGCATCGGGCGGGCCGCATGAGGGGGGGGGTCCATGCGTTCGTTTCTTCTCCTGGCCGTGGCGGGAGCCGCAGCCCTATCGGCGTGCGGAGTGACCGTGGAGCCGCCACCCGTCGCGGCGGTGCCCCAGCAGGTGTCACTCCATCCAGAGCGACGAGGGATTGGCCTGCTGCCGGTAGGAGGCTCACGGTCCCTGGCGAAACCCGGGCTGGACGTGAGCGTGGACCCACGGCGTTCGCTGGCGGTGACGGATCGAGCCATCCTGGCGCGCTTCAGCTTCGAGGAGGTGATGAACCGGCTGGCGGAGCAGAGCGGCATCCCGGGACTCACGGGGCTGAGGCTCTACCAGGAGTGGTGGGACTCGCAGCGGCGGGCGCCGGGGCTGGGACTGGGGGGCCCGCATTGCGATGACCAGAGGCTCGCGGACGGGCTGCCGGGCTTCAACGGCTTCGCGTATGCCTGCCCTCGGGCGGAGGGTGTCCAGGCGCAGGAGAATCCCTTCCTCAATCCCGGCACCAACCACGCGGCCTACGTGCCCATCGGGCTCTTCAACCGCTTCGACCTGGCGGCGCAGGACGGGAGCGACTGCGGGGAGTACCGCATCGTCTTCGCGCGCCGTTCGGGCATCACCAATGCGCGCAGCCGCAACCTCATCGCCTTCGAGGGCGTGCTGCCCAACCCGAAGCCGAAGAAGGGGATTCACGGGTGTCGCAAGGTGATGCGCTTCTGGGCGGAGCTCTCCCAGGAGCCTGACCCGGCGGTGCGCGCCGAGGCCCTGCACCGCTTCTACTTCGAGGGACTCGGGAGCATCCCGCCGGTCATCGACATCGACAACTTCGGCAACGCCACGGGGCGGGCCACCGGCCAAGTTCGCACCAACCAGTTCATGCAGTCCACCTGGACGCTGCGCGAGTTCCGCGTGCGCAAGCGCTGCGATGGGGACGTGTGCGTGATGCGCTTCGAGCCGGACACGGTGAAGACGAACCCGGCGGGGGTGCTCTTCAGCGCGAAGCTGAGCCATCCGCTGAAGGAGGACTTCGCGGAGTCGCTGTCGGCCCAGGTGGGGGAGCTGGCCATCAACGACCTGCTCCGCTTCACGCTGAACACCGGGGAGCGCTTCAACACGGGGCAGAGCAACGCGAGCGGCACGGAGAACCTCTACGTGCACCACTTCGGCAATGGGCAGAGCCCGCTGCGCACCCGGCTCCAGCAGCGGCTCAACACCCTGAGCATCCCGCTCACGCCGGCCAACATCGTCGCGAGGGCGCAGACGCTCTCCTGCGCGGGGTGCCACCAGCTCAGCACCGGCACGAACCTCGGAGGCGGGCTCACCTGGCCCTCCAAGTCCACCCTCTACACCTTCGTCCACGTGAGCGAGCGCACGATGGAGGAGGGCCCGGACGGCCCGCGGTATGGGCTCTCGGAATCGCTGGTGGGCACCTTCCTCCCGTACCGGCAGGAGCTGATGGAGGCCTTCCTCGAACGGCGGCCGCCCTTCGACCAGAAGCCGGACCCCGACGACTGCGAGACCCCGGAGCTCTCATCGTCCAGACGCACGTGCGGGGACGGCGACTGAGGACACTTGGGGAGGTGTCCGCTTGCCCCACGAGCGGCCGGGCGCCTACGGTGGAGGGGCCGCAATGGAAATCGGCCTCCATTCGTAGGAGAGGACATGAACGCTGCAGGCCTTCGAGCAATGGGGACCCGGTTCTTCCGCTACGTGCGAGACCCGCGCGTGCCGATGTGGCGGAGGCTCGCGGGGTTGTTCGCCGTCCTCTACTTCGTCATGCCCGTGGACGCGCTGCCGGACTTCCTGCCCATCCTGGGCTGGCTGGACGACATCGGCGTGCTGTCGGCGGCGGCCTTCTTCGTGGTGCGCGAGGTGCAGCGCTACCAGCCGGAGTCGGCGTGGCCGAAGCCCCTGGAGCCGGCGCAGGAGCCTCGGGTGGGCACGCCGCCGCTCCGCGATCGCTGACCCCGTGACCCGTACGTGGAGGGGACGGCTCTTCTTCGGACCCGGGCGCCTGCTCTACGCGGGGCCCATGAGCGAGACGCGGCCGCATGCGCACCACAGCTTCCAGCTGGTGCTCTCGCTCGGTGAGCCGGTCACGCTGGCGGACTCCCGCCAGCGCACCCGGTCCTGCCGGGCGGCCGTCATTCCACCGGATGTCGAGCACGCCGTGGTCGGCGCGGCCAGTGCCGCGGTGCTGCTCCATGCGTCTCCCGATGACCTCGTCGGACGAAGCCTCCAGACACTCAGTATCGCGCGGGACTCCGTGGCGGACTGGCAGCGGGCGGGCGAGTGCCTCGTGCCGCTCGCCTCGAAGGCGCCGCCGAGGCACTGGCACGAGGCCGAGTCGCTCGCCCGGGCGATGCTCCTCGCGCTGCGGGTGGACACGGTGGCTCCTCGGCCCACCCATCCCGCGGTGAAGCGCCTGCTGCGCCTGTTGCCGGAGTCGCTCGAGGGGGACGTGCGCCTCGAGGCGCTCGCGCCCCGGGTGGGGCTCTCCACCAGCCGGCTCTCCCATCTCTTCCGGGCCGAGGTGGGCCTGGCGCTCCGGCCCTACATCCTGTGGCTGAGGCTCCACCGTGCCGCCGAGCACCTGCGGGTGGGCGCCCCCCTCACCACCGCGGCGCACGCTGCGGGCTTCACCGACAGCGCCCACCTGAGCCACGTCTTCCGCCGCATGTTCGGGCTCTCTCCCTCGGAGATCGCCGGCGTGGTCGAGTGGGTCCTCCCCCCAGGAGGTGGCGAGTTCTTACAAGCGCGAGGTGCTCCTCCCGCGTGAAGGTAGAGGGGTCACGAAGGAGGAAGTCATGCCGATGAAGTCGAAGCTGCGGGCCGCGTTCGAGGCCGAGCTGCGCCAAGCCGCCGAGGCGGAGCGGAGCGGTGAGCTGGCGCCCGCGTGGCGGCACCTGGAGCGGGCCCACATCCTGAGCCAGGCCCATGCCGGGCCGCACGTCCGGGTGCATGGCCTCATGTTCGCCTTCGGGTGGCGGCGCGGAGACGTGCGCGAGCTGCTCGGTCAGCTGGCGCGAATCCTGGTGGCCGGACCGGGCTCGTGGCTCGGCCGGGCTCCGCTCGGCAACACGGGTGGGGCCAACGTGGGCATCCTCACGCCCATGCCGATCCCCGAGGACCTGCGGGCCCTGCTGGACGCCTGAGCGGGCGATGTCAGACCGCTTCCCCATCATGCCGGCCGCACGGGGGTGACAGGGGTCACCCCATTCAGCGGGAGAAGCGCGCATGAAGAGGAAGATGACCGTTGCGGCCGTCGTGGCGGGAGCGTTGCTGGTGGCCACCAGCGCCGTGGCCGGCTTCAAATCCAGCCAGCAGGTCGTGGTGGACGTGACGAACCGTCATGCGCAGGGCTCGCTCGGGGGGGCGCGCAACAGCGCGGACTCGATGCAGTACATCGGCTGCTACACGCAGTCGGTCAGCCCGTTCACGACCATCATCGGCCAGTGTTACGCCAGGGATGCCAGCGGCACCTACGTGAGCTGCTCGTCCACGGCGCCCGGCTTCGTGAACATGGTCCAGTCCCTGAATGGGGACAGCGATATCGCCTTCGGCTGGGACGCGTCCAACACCTGCACGTCCATCATCATCTTCAACACCTCGGACAACGCGCCCAAGAACCCGTAGCTCGGCTTCGAGGGCATAAGAAGGGGGAGCCCGAGCGCGGGTGGGTGGCTTGTGCTCCTCCCGGGGATGCGTTAGCGGCAGGGCTTTCCGCCGGAGTCTGGCTCCGGTGAGAGGAAAGCCATGCTCCGACGTATGCCTCGAGCCCTGGTGGGCGCCGTGTTGTTGTGGGGATGTGGCGGCGAGCCGCCGCCTGGAACGAATACGCCACCAGCCCCGGTGGACCTGACGCCGCCCGCCGTGAGCTTCACCTCGCCACGCGAGGCCCTGCGCCTGGGGACGTATCAGCAGGTGCGGGTGGAGGGCACCGCGGCCGATGACACCGGCGTGGAGCGGCTCACCTGGCGGCTCAACGGTGGCGAGACGCGGGTCCTCGAGTCCACGCGGTCGGAGGGTGGGCGGACGTTCGCGCTCGAGGTGACGCCCCGGCCCGGGAGCAACACGGTGGTGGTGCGTGCGGAGGATGCCGCGGGCCATGTGGCCGAGGCCTCCGTGTCCTTCCACGTCGGTTCCCTCGTGTCGGCGGGCGGTCTGCACGGCGGCGCGGTGCGCGACGGGCGGCTCTACACGTGGGGGCAGAACACGCAGGGGCAGCTCGGGCTGGGCGACAAGGAGCCCCGCTCCACGCCGGTCCTGGTGGCGGAGCTGCCGCGGGTGGCCTCCATCGTCATCAACAGCAACACCTCGCTGGCGGTGCTCGAGGACGGCACGGTGTGGACGTGGGGGGCCAACGCCAGCGGACAGCTCGGCCTGGGGACTCCGCCCGTGGAGGGCCAGCCGCGCACCCCGGACACCCTGCCGCGCAACCGGCCCTCGCAGGTGCCCGGACTGACGGACGCGGTGGCCGGCGCGCTCGGCTTCAATCACGCCCTGGTGCTGAAGGCCGATGGCACCGTGGTGGCCTTCGGGAAGAACAACAACGGGCAGCTCGGGGATGGCACCACCACGGACCGCGACTACCCGGTGCCGGTGCGCGGGTTGACGGAGGTGGTGAAGCTGGCGGGCGGCTCGCAGCAGTCGGTTGCCCTCGGGGGGGACGGCACGGTGTGGGTGTGGGGGAACAACAACTTCGGCAACCTGGGTCAGGGCACCGAGGACTCCGTGGCCCACCCCGAGCCGGTGAAGGTGCCGGGCCTCTCTGGCGTGGTGGACATCGCCAGTGGGCGTGACCACGTGCTGGCGCTCCACGGGGACGGCACGGTGTCCGCCTGGGGCCTCAACGTCAGCGGGCAGGTGGGCAATGGCGAGAGCGGTACGGGCCTCGAGGTACGTGCGCCGGTGAAGGTGGTGGGCCTGACGGACGTGGTGGCCGTGTACGCCAACTCCAACTTCAGCCTCGCGCGGAAGGCGGACGGCACGCTGTGGGGCTTTGGCCAGAACTTCAACGGGCAGCTTGGTAACGGGGGGAGTGGCGAGGCGGAACAGGCCCATCCCCTCGCGGACAAGGCGGTGGTGGGACTCTCGGAGCTGCGGGATGCCGCCGCGGGCTCCACCTTCGCCCTCGGCCTGCGCCGCGACGGCCAGCTCTTCGGGTGGGGTTGGAATCTCAACGGCTCGCTTGGCAACGATGAGCTGCAGAACCAATGGAGCTTCCCCGAGCCCGTGAAGGTGAAGCTGCCATGAGGCGCCAGGGATGGACCTGGGCGGTGGTGTTCGCCCTGTCGGCGGTGGCATGCCGCGAGGAGCCTCCGTCTCCGGCTCCGCCGGGCGAGGAGCCTCCGGTCCGCTGGGACGTGGTGGAGCCCGGAGAGGCCCTGTCGGGTGGCGAGGCGGGCACCGTCACCGACGCGAGCGCGAGGGCCTTCTCGCAGTCGCTGCCCGCGCTGACGCTGGAGCGGCGCTCGGGCTTCGTGTCGGGGCGCGGCGTCTTCGAGATTGATTGGATTCCGGCGCCCGCCTCGAGCAGCCGGGCGGACCGGGATGGGCTGGGGCCTCTGTTCCACGCGGTGGCGTGCATGTCCTGCCACGTGGGCAACGGGAGGACCGCGCCACCGGATGAACCGGGCTCCACGGGAGAGGGCCTGTTGATCCGCTTGAGCATCCCGGGCACGGCGTCCAACGGCGGCCCGCTCCCGGAGCCCACCTATGGTGACCAGCTACAACCGAAGGGGGTTCCGGGCGTGCCGGCCGAGGCGCGGGTGGTGGTGCGCCATTCGCAGCTCTCGGGCACCTTCGCGGACGGCGAGCCCTTCACCCTCCTGGCTCCCGAGTATGCGCTGGAGGAGCTGGCCCACGGCCCACCGCACCCGGACACGATGCTCTCGCCGCGGCTCGCGCAGCCTCTGCATGGGCTCGGCCTGCTGGCGGCGGTTCCCGAGGAGACGGTGCTGGAGTGGGCGGACCCGGATGATGTGAACGGGGATGGCATCTCCGGCCGGCCGAACCGCGTGTGGAGCGTGCGCCGGGGGACGCAGGTGCTGGGACGCTTCGGGTGGAAGGCCAACCAGCCGGACCTGGAGCAGCAGAGCGCGGGGGCCTTCCTCGGAGACATGGGGCTCACCACGCCCCTGTTCCCCTCGCAGCCGTGCACGCCGGCCGAGCAGGCCTGCGGGGATGCGCCCTCGGGAGGAGCGCCTGAGGTGGAGGCGAACCGGCTGGCGGCGCTCACCTTCTACTCGCACGCCATCGCCGTGCCGGCGCGCCGGGACGTGGACTCACCCGAGGTGCTGCGGGGGAAGGCCCTCTTCCATCGCGTGGGGTGCGCGGGCTGCCACCGGCCCACGCTCACCACCGGCCCGCTGGAGGAATACCCGGAGCTGTCGGGACAGAAGATCCGTCCCTACACGGACCTGTTGTTGCACGACCTGGGCGAGGGGCTCGCGGATGGGCGGCCGGACTTCGAGGCGACGGGGCGCGAGTGGCGCACGGCGCCACTGTGGGGCATCGGGCTGACGGCTACGGTCAACGGGCACACGCGCTTCCTGCACGATGGGCGGGCGCGCTCGTTGATGGAGGCGATTCTCTGGCACGGTGGAGAGGCCGAAGTCTCCCGGGAGGCGGTCAAACGACTCTCGAAGGAAGAGCGAGAGTCACTCCTGAAGTTCCTGGAGTCGCTGTAGCTCCATTCCCTCTCCCTCCGGGAGAGGGTCAGGGTGAGGGTACCTGTCCCTGTTCTCCAACCCGAGGAGCGGGGAGGGACAGAGGGGAACCCGGGTTCACTCCATACCCTCACCCCGTCCCTCTCCCAGAGGGAGAGGGTCTAACCCGATTCCTCACCGTGTATGCCCCCTCTCCCTCTGGGAGAGGGCTGGGGTGAGGGTCTTCCCCCCTGTGCCTCCGTCTACCGCGAAGCCAGCGCATCCACGTGCTGGCGGAGAGCCACTTCATTCTCCAGCCGCGAGCTGAGCCCGGCGATGGGCTGAGCGGCCTGGGCAATGCGTCCCCGGGTGCGAGGACCAGCGGCCACGAGCCAGGCCACGCCGAGGGCGAGCTCGGCCATGTCGGGAGAACCGCCCAACTGGGGCACGAGGGAGAGCAGGGCCTCGACGGCCTTCTTCACCTGGGCGCCGTGCAACGCGTGGCTGCTGGTAATCCCCTGGCGCAGCAACTCCAGCAGGGCGAGCGCGGTGGCGCGGGCCTGGCGTACGGGCTCGGAGCCCGTCCCCGTGCCGGCCCACAGGCCGCTGGCGAGCTGCTGCCCGAGCAGGCCCACGCCGCCGTCAGCGGCGGCCTCTTCAGCGACGCTCGAGGGGACAACGCTGGCGTCCTCCAGGGACAGGGGCTCCGGGGCCGCGAAGGCATCCCCGGCGGGCCCGGCCGAGGACGCGACCTCCTTCTTCTTGCCCTGACGCAGCCGCTCGAAGAAGCCGCCACCCTTCGTCTGCTCCTGACGGAGAGCGGCCGCGGCGCGAGCCGGCGCCGGCGCGGACACAGGAGCCGGAGGAGGCGGCGCGGACGGAGCGGACGCGTACCGGATGGGCGAAGGGGGCGGGGGCGCACCCGCGGAGACATTCGCGAAGGACGCGACCTTCTTCGCCATCGCCACCCTGGGGTGCTGTACCGGCGAGCCCTCCGCCTCCTCCTTGGCGGTGTCGAACATGGCCCAGCCGGCGGGGGCGTGGACGGGGATGACGCGAGTCTCCGGCTGACCCGAGGCGCGGCGCTCGCCGGTGCGCTCCTCCACCACGACGAAGGAGGTGTACGGCGTGACGATGCCGTGAGCGAGCGCGAGTTGAACGATGCGCTCCTGGAGGGCCTGTGCGCGCCGGCCCACGAGCGCGGCGTCCTGCCAGGAGCGGATGCGCTCGGCGGCCCACAGCTTCTCCACGGCGGGCCTGTCGCTCTCGGCGGGGAAGCTGACGGGGATGGAGAGCGAGAACGTCTCCGCGCCGGACTTCCCCTTGAGCAGCACCTTGCCCGAGCCGGGCGTGGTGTAGCGGCCGAAGAGGCTCCACGGCGAGCCGTCCACGAGCTGCGGGGGCTCGGCGGGGGCCAGCTCCGAGGCCTCCACGCCCTCGAAGCGCACCTCCACGCCGGTGACGCGCGGGGCGAGCGCGCGGGAGAACTGGGCCACCACCTTGTCGTCGATGCGCTCGCCAGGGTGGATGAACTCCACCGCGCCGCCCGTCTGGCGGGCCATGTCCTTGAGCAGCACGTCGCTCACGTTGGTGCCGATGCCGAAGGAGTAGATGCGGGCCGTCTTCCGCTCGGCCATCACCGCGTCGAGGATCTCCGACTCGTTGCCCACCTGGCCGTCGGTGAGGAGCACCACGACACCGTCCGGCACGGCCCGCACGGCGGCCCGCATGGGCTCGAGCAGCTCGGTGCCACCGCTGGCGTGCAGGGCGGCCACCCAGCGATCGGCCTGCTCCAGGGTCCTCTGGGTGAAGGGGACGGGCTCGGGCGAGAAGAGGTGGAAGGAGTTCTCGAAGGCGATGACGTTGAAGCGGTCGCCCTCGCGCAGGTGGCGCAGGCACAGGCGGAGCGCGCCCTGGGCCTGGGGGAGGCTCTCGCCGTCCATGGAGCCGGAGGTGTCCACGACGAACACCACCTCCTGGCGCTTGGGGCCCGCGGCCATGCCGAGCAGGTCCGGCACCACGGTGAGCGCGAAGGTGCCGGGCTCCTGGCCCTGGCGGTGGGTGACGAGCGTGGTGAGCGGGGTGCTCGTATCGGGGCTGCGCACGCTGAGCACGAGGTCCCGGTCCAGGGCCACGCCCGGCTGGGAGAGCTTCACGCGCATCCCACCCTCGGCGCGGGAGACGTCCAGCTTGTGCGAGGGGCTCTCCACCACCACCTCGCGGCCGAGCGAGACGAGCAGGTCCAACGTGAGGCCGTAACGCGCGTCACCCACGGGCGGGGTGATGCGGTCCGCGTCGGGCACGCGGTCGGTGGGGTCGGCGGCGCCGTGGGCGGTGCGATCGCCCATCGGAGCGCCGGGGATGTAGCGGGGAGCCACGAGGGTGGGCAAAGCCCAGCGCACACAGCCCTCCTCCACCTGGATGGCCTGGAGGAACTCGACTTCGACGAGCGTCTCCTCACCGGGCAGGAGGTTGCCCACCTGGGCGGTGAAGACGTTGGGGCGCTCCTGGTCGAGCAGCGCGGCGCCGTGGCCGGCCGTCACCGCGTCGTCATAGGCGCGGAAGGCCTCCTCGCGCTTCTTGAGGACACCCTGGATGCGGCGCCCGGCGCACTCCATGGAGAACGCGGTGAGGGTGGCGTCGGAGGGGAGGGGAAAGACGTAGACGGCCTCGACGGGTTTGGACTCGGCGTTGCGGTAGCGCTGGCGTACGCGCACCCGGGCATGGCCGCCGAGGAGCTCGCCGGTGACGTCCACGCCCTGAAGGGGAACCTGCGCACCGCTCTGCGTGTACAGCCCTGCCTTCACGTTCTCGACGTTCTCCATGGCTCTACCTTTCCTGGGACTCCTGGATGAGGGCGCGCACTCGCTCCACGAGCGCCCGGGTCTTCGCGTCCGCCGTATCGGCGAGGTGCAGCTCCAGCCCTGGCGCCAGTTCCCACCGGCGCCAGCTTGTCACCCCGTCGGGGGAGGACACAGAGGCCCTGGCCTTCTCTGGAGCCGTGAGGGGAGCCGGGGCGGGGGCCTCGGCGGCGGGGATGGGTCCAGGGGGCGGAAGAGGGGCGGGGCCGGACTCGGCGAGCGCCTTCAGCTCATCGGGGCCCAGACGCGCCAGCTCCACCTGGATGGCATCGAGCGGGAGGAACTTCGCCTGCAGGGCGCGGATGGCCTTGAGGCGCAGCAGGTGGTCCTCCCCGTAGGCGGTGTCCGGCCCCTTGAAGGGCGGGGCGGGCAGGAGTCCCCGCTGGACGTAGTAGCGCACGGTCCGCGGGGACACGCCCGCCGCCTCGGCCAGCTCCGTCAGCTTCCACTCCCTGGGTGTCTTCGTCGTGCTCACGACCCTGACAGTAGGATTCGACAGTGCTGGTGTCAAGTTCCCACTGTTGATTCGCCACTGTCATGAAGCCACTGTGAAGAGGGAGGGGGCGGGCAGCCGGGCTTGCACCAGGCGGGTCGCGGTGGGACAGAGCAGGGCCCATGGACGCGACGGTCGGCGTGGACATCTCTTCCATCCGGGTCATTGGAGCGGCGGTGACACCAGCGGTGATGGTGTCCGCGTGCGGCATCCTGGCCTCGGGGTTGGACAACCAGATCGCGCGGATGACGTCCCGCCTGCGGGAGATGCTGAAGGAGTGGCGCTCGCTGCCGGAGGAAGACCCACGGCGCGAGGTGCTGAAGGCGGAGGTGGCCATCCTGGACCGGAGGCACCTGCTGCTGGCGCGGGCGATGGGGATGGCCTACGGGGCGCTCATCTCGTTCGTGCTGACCTCGCTGCTGTACCTGTCGCAGCGGCGCTTCGGCGTGCCGGATGTGCTGCCGGTGGTGTCCTTCTCGGTGGGCGTGGTGTTGCTGGGAGTCATCGCGGTGTTCGCGCTGGCGTCGCTGCGGCTCGGCCGGGACGCGATCGCGCTGGAGAAGCGCGAGATGTTCAGGGACGCGGAGACTCCCTCGCCGCCCGGTGAGCGGAGCCGGTGAGGGGGTGCTCCCACCGGGGAGCCGGCTGACGTCCGGATGAACTGAAAAGCGGTCCCCGGCACATGCCAGGGACCGCTCTTCTCTTTCAGGGCGCGTGCTGGGGAGTGCGCTCAGGGAGCGGGAGCCAGCTCCGGCAGCATGGGGACGCGGCGCGTTCCGGGGCCGTTGGGGGTGGAGGCGCTGTTGTTCGTCACCCGGCGCATCTTCGAGCGGATGAGGGGGAGATCCTTGCGGAGGGCGTTGACGAACGAGGAGGGGGCGGTGGGCTCGACGTAGAAGGCGACGGTGGCGCCGGTGGCATCGGTGACGTAGGCACCGAAGTCCTGCAGGGCCTGGGCGACCATCTTGCCCTGCGGCGAGAGGCCCAGCGCGTTGATGTCCACCGAGGGCGGGATGGCGAAGTAGGCGCCCATGGGGACGTGGCCCTTGTAGGTGGTCTCGCTGCCCCAGTCCTGCTCGGTGGCGGGCCAGACGTAACCCTTGGCGGTGCCGTATCCGTTCGCGTCGTAGCCGCTGTAGCCGCCGCTGTAATAGAGCTGGACGCGGTCGACGGCGACGGCCAGCGCGTGCTGGATCTTCCCCGTGTACTTCGGATGGGTGGGGTCGGTCTCCCAGCCGCGGATGAGCCCGCCGATGGCCGAGCCACCATAGGCGCGCACACCATTCTGTGGCCCGATGCCGTTACCGAAGAGGTCGATCTTGTGATGACGCCCGACCCTGTAGGACGTGGTCGACTGCCGCGTCACGTCCCAGGCCTCGTCGATGAACGCGCGGGTCGGGTGGATGATGTGCATGTGCTTGTCGGTGCCGTTGGCGATGACGGCCGTCGAGGGAATGTAATAGGCCCCGTTGCGCGAGGAGTCGTTGTAGTCGGTCACCGTCGCCCAGGGATCGCTCGAGGAGGCGAAGGTGATGGGGTGGGAATAGACATCCCAGTTGGCCCAGGTGTTGATGGTCATCCCGTTGATGCTGGTGGCGATGAAATCCTTCGTCGCGGGATCCGTCGTCTCCGCGTACGTGGCCTGGGTGCCGATGGGCAGGTTCCAGATGGAGCTCGAGCGGAACGGCTGCAGCGTGGCGTCGCGGGTGCTAGCCGTGGTGTAGACCTTGAACTCGTCGTAGCGCGCGAGGTTGTCCTGGCTGCCGAGCAGACCGACGCGGGTAGCGCTCTGGTGGCTCGCGTCGTTGACGCCGCCCTTGAGCACGCCATTGATGTAGACGTCGATGCGGTCTCCGGAGGTGCGGACCTCGAGGACGTCACCGGCGGCGGGCGCCTGGGAGATCTGCAGGGGGAACGTCTGGGTGCCGCCGACGAACTTCGTGAGGAAGTACTTTCCCTCGCTGGTGTCGGTGGCCAGCTTCCAGCAGTTGTTCCGGTCGATGAAGCGGAAGGTGAGGCCGGAGTACTGGCCGAGGGTGGCCAGGGTGACCATCACGCGCACGTTGGAGGTGGCATTGACGGTGGCGTAGTGGTCGTACCAGGTGCCGTCATCGGTGGCGAGATAGGCCCTGTTCGAGATGATTCCCCACTTCGCGGTGGAGGGGGTGTAGCTCCAGGCCTGTCCGCCGGTCTCGAGGCTGCCCAGCGTGGTGGTGCTGTTCGCGCGGGTGAACGAGTCGTACAGGTTGGAGTCGGCGAGCGCGGTACCGATGCCGTCCGCCTGGATGAACGCTTCGGACGTCTCGTCCGGGGATGCGCCGCCGCCACACGCGGACCCCAGGGTCAGCAGGGGAAGCAGCACGGAGACGGCGACGAGCCTTCGCGAACGGGTGATGCGGTGGGGCGCCAGGACCATTCTTCTCTCTCCTCTTGTTCGGGCAATACGGGGATTGCTCGATAGTAGGAAAGAGCTGGAAAATCAACGTCAGGAGGCTCACTTGGGCTGCGGGATTTGCAGGCCGAGGGCGCGCATGAGGTCCAGGGGGATGGGGATGATGGTCTGGTTGCCGCCGCCGGTGATCTCCACGAGGGTCTGCAGGTAGCGGAGCTGGAGGGTGATGGGGTTGCGGTTGAGCACGTCGGCGGCGAGGGAGAGCTTCTCGGCGGCCTGGTGCTCGCCCTCGGCGGCGATGATCTTCGCGCGGCGTTCGCGCTCGGCCTCGGCCTGGCGGGCGATGGCGCGCTGCATCTCCACGGGCAGGTCGATGTGTTTCACCTCGACGTTGGAGACCTTGATGCCCCAGGGGTCGGTATGGGCATCGAGCACCTTCTGGATGTCGCGGTTGACGCGGTCGCGCTCGGAGAGGAGCTGGTCCAGCTCCACCTGGCCGAGGATGGCGCGCAGGGTGGTTTGAGCGAGCTGGCTGGTGGCGTAGAGGTAGTCCTCGACCTGGAGGACGGCCTTGTCGGCGTGGATGACGCGGAAGTAGACGACGGCGTTGACCTTCACGCTGACGTTGTCCTTGGTGATGACGTCCTGGGGGGGCACGTCGCGGGCGACGGTGCGCATGTCGATGATGACGATGCGCTCGACGAAGGGGATGATCCACCGGAAGCCGGCGCGCTTGAGGCCCACGAAGCGGCCGAGGCGGAAGACGACGCCGCTCTCGTACTCGTTGACGATGCGCACGCCGGAGATGAAGAGGAGCACGAGGATGCCCAGGGGGATGAGCAGGCCGAGGGCATTCAGGAAGAAGTCATTCATGGCTTCACCTCGTCGACGAAGAGGGTGAGCCCCTCCACGCGGCGCACGACCACGCGGGTGCCGGGGGGAAGGGGCGAGGAGGAGAGGGCGGACCAGCGCTCGCCATGGACGAACACCGCGCCGCCGGAGGGAGAGACGGCTTCGAGCACCTGGCCCATCTCGCCCACGAGGCCCACGTCGCCAGCGAGTTGGGGCCTGCGGCGGGTCTCGGCGGCGCGGAAGGCGAGGAAGACGGCGGCTCCGGCGAAGAAGACGGCGGTGGGAATGACCGTATGCAGGGGGAGCCGCAGGGGACGGTCGACGAACCAGCTCGCGTCGAAACGGTCGACGAGGAACACGCCGCCGAGCACGAGCAGCACGGTGCCCGTGGCGCCGAGCAGGCCGCTGGTGACGAAGAGCTCGGCGACGAGCAGGGCGACGCCGAGGAGCAGCAGGACGAGGGCGCCGGTGCGAACGGGGAGGGCGGAGGAGGCGAGCAGGGCGAGGACCAGACACACGACACCGGTGATGCCTGGGGCGAAGAGGCCGGGGTGGGTGAGCTCCACGGCGATGCAGAGGCCGGCGATGAGGAAGAGGATGTAGACGACGGCGGGCTGGGCGAGGACGTGGAGGACGCGCTGGGAGAGGGAGGGGGCGAGCTCGACTATCTGGGCATTGGCGGTGCGGAGGGTGACGGGCGTGTCGGCGACGGTGACGGTGCGGCCGTGGGCCCATTCGAGGAAGGCCTCCTGGGTGGGGGCGAGGTGCTCGATGACGTGCAGGGCGAGGGCCTTCTCGGCGGGGACGCTCTCGCTCTGGCGGACGGCGCTGATGGCCCACTCGACGTTGCGGCCGCGTTGTTTGGCGATGGCCTCGACGAAGGCGACGGCGTCGTTCTCGATTTTGCGAGCCATCTCCTTGCCACCGGCCTCCTCGGGGTCCTGGCCGGTGAGACCGACGACGGGATGGGCGGCACCGATGTTGGTGCCGGGGGCCATGGCGGCGAGATGGGAGGAGAGGGTGATGAAGACACCGGCACTGCCGGCGCGGGCGCCGGAAGGCCCGACCCACACCAGGACGGGGATACGAGCGCCGAGGAATGCGCGGACGATGGCGCGGGTGGATTCGAGCTCACCACCTGGGGTGTCGAGGCGGAGGAGGAGGGCCTGATGACCGGCGTCCTGGGCGCGCCTGACACAGTCGACGAGATAGGCGCTGGAGCCGGCATCGACCATGCCATCGAGGACACAGAGGGAGACGGTGGGAAGGGAGGGGGAATCCGCGCGCTCGTCTGCCTGGCCGAACAGGGGCAAGGTCAGGACCAGCGCCGCCGCGACCCATCGCGCGAACCCCCCGAGCATCGCGAACCCCACTTCCGTTCACCGCGGGCTCAACACCGCGGCCCCAACCCCTCTCCCTCTGGGAGAGGGACGGGGTGAGGGTACCCGTCTCCGTGCTTCACCTCTGAGAACCGGCCAGACCACTGAGCACCAACCCGGCCCGGGTCACCCCACCTTGGAGGGCATGCGTCCAGCCGTGCACGGCCTCGGGAGTGAAGGGGTCCTGTGTTACACAGCGACACCTCGTGTCCTCGATCCAACTGAATCCCGCCCCCGTGTTCGCCGAGGCCCGGCGCTGGAACGAAGCACCGCTCGAACCGCTGAACGCGCTGAACAGGAACGCCGTGGAGCCGAGGGCTCCGGTGAGAAGCGGGCACCTGCTGCTGATTGGCGGAGGCTTCAAACCGCCGGAGATCATGAAGCGCTTCGTGGAACTGGCGGGAGGCGGCGAGAAGCCCGTGGTGGTGTTCCCGTTGGCGAGCGAGAAGAGCCGTCCCACGGGAGAGGAGCTCAAGGCGCAACTGGTAGCGGCCGGGGCGAGGAACGTGCAGGTGGTGCACGTTGACGAGCGCCGGGACGCGCTGAAGCCCGAGATGGCGGAGACAGTGCGGCGAGCGGGAGGAGTGTTCTTCGGGGGAGGAGACCAGAACCGGATTTCACAGCGGCTGGTGGACACGCCGTTGCTGGAGAGCATCCGTGAGCTGATGGGGCGGGGAGGAGTGGTGGCGGGGACGAGCGCGGGGGCGGCGTGCCAGAGCGAGAAGATGTTCGTGGGCGAAGGAGACGAGACGGTGCTGCGAGCATCGAACATCGTCACGACACGGGGAATCGGGCTGTTGCCGGGGACGATCGTGGACTCGCACTTCGTGGCGAGGAAGCGTCAGGGCCGGTTGGAGAGCCTGGTCCTGGAGAACCCGGAGCTGCTGGGCCTGGGGATCGACGAGGCGACGGCGGCGTGGGTGAAGCCGGAGGGGACGCTGGAGGTGTTGGGGCAGGGGTGGGTGGTCATCTATGACGCGACGCAGGCGCGAGTGGTGCGCATGAGGGACAACCGGCTGGCGGTGTCGGGGCTGGTGCAGCACGCGCTGGTGGAGGGCCAGCGATTCCATCTGGGCCAGAGGACACTGCTTCCGTAGAACCCAACCACCCCTCTCCCTTCGGGAGAGGGACGGAGTGAGGGTACGCGAGCCCCGGGTTGAATCCGTGTATGCCCCCTCTCCCTCTGGGAGAGGGCTGGGGTGAGGGTCTTCCGCCGTCTCAGTGCCCCATGTCGCCAGCCATCGAGGACTCCGCCGCGCTCTCCCGCGAGGCCTCACCTACGGGCCGCTCCTGAGCGAGCGCCTCCAACAGAAGCAACTCATCGAGAACGAGCCGGGGCATGAGGAAGTGCTGGCGGACGCGCTCTCGTCCGCTCGCGCCGAGCGCATGAGCCTGCTGCGGGTAGCGCAGGAGATGAAACATGGCATCGGCGCACTCCTCGACGCTGTCCACGAGGATGCCGCCGATGCCCGGGGGCATCTGCATGGGAATGCCCCCCACGCGTCCGGCGACGACGGGGGTGCCCTTCCAGAGGGCCTCGGAGACGACGAGCCCAAAGCCCTCGCGCAGGGACTTCTGGATGACGACGTCGGAGAGGGATTGGAAGGCATTGACCTCGACGTTGCCCACGCCGACGAGGTTGGTGAACACGTGGATGAGGTGATCGCCGGCGGTTTCGGCGCGGACCTTCTCGTAGATGTCCCAGGCCTCGGGGTCGTCCTGGGCCATGGAGCTGAGGAGGGCGAGCTGGAGGCGGGGGATGCGTTGGCGCACGAGCCGGTAGGCGGCGACGACGCCGAGGGGGTCCTTCCACTTGTCGAAGCGGCTGACCTGGGTGACGAGGGGGTGGCTGATGCGGACGCCGATCCACTCGAGGATGTGGCGAGCGAGGTCTTCGGGGAGGGAGAGGTTCTTGGGGCTGAGGGGGTCGATGGCGGGAGGGATGAGGGCGACGCGGCGGACGGGGAAGCGGGGAGGGATGAAGCTCTGGAGGGTGAAGACGGCGGCGTCGTAGGAGCCGAGGTAGGGGAGGAGGAAGTCCCAGATGGCGGGGTTGGGGTGGGAGGTATCGATGTGGCAGCGCCAGATCCACTTGGGGCCGCGGTGGTGGACGAGACCGGGGATGGCGGCGGGCTGGGGGTCGTGGACGATGACGAAGTCATAGCCCTCGGAGAGGTGGGGCGCGTTGAGCTGGGCATTGCCGAGGTAGAGGGCCTTCTCTGTGTCGGAGAGCTCGCCGGGGGCGCCCTGCAGCCCGTTGTGGAGACGCTTGGTGATTTGAAAGAAGGCGTCGTCGCCGCGGATGATCTTCCACTCGGCCTGGAGGCCGAGGGCCCTGAGGAGGGGGACGCTGGAGCGGAGGATCTCCGAGACACCACCGCCATAGGAGGTGGCGTTGAGGTGGAGGATGCGGGCGCCGCGCAGGTTGCGGGCGACGCGGACGAGCTCATCGAGCTGCTCGTCGGGAGCGACGCCCCGGTAGGACTCGAGGGAGCGATCACCGATGTCGACGACGTCGAGCATGAGACCTCCTGGCGGGAAGGATGGGGCCGAGGTGGCGAGCGTGGAGGAGGGAGGGAGAGGCTCGGTGGGAGGGGAGGGGGGCGATAAGGAGGGTGCCTGGCGGAGTGGGTGAATCCGCTGGCGGACGGAGTGGGAGGGAGCGCGTTGCGGTGGAAGGAGGGGCTCCCTACGGTGGGCCGGAACGCGTTGGAAGGTGGAGGTGCCCATGCGCCGTGCGCTACTGATAGGGATGGGAGTGCTCGTTGGCTTCCTGGCTTGCCGGACGACCCAGCCACCTGGGACGGAGAACCGGGAGCCGCTCGATGACGCGGCCCAGCGGGAGACGGTGCAGAACGTGCCCTCGGAGCCGCCGGGGCCCGCGGGACCGATCACCGAGCCGGACGCGGGAATCCCTCCACAGCCGCGGTGAGCCCCACGTGAGCCGCACCGGGGACGGGTGGACCCAGAAGCTCGATGCAATGGCCGGGGCATTCGGCTAGCTAGAGCCGGGGATGGTCCAACACGAACACGGAACACGGGCCCGCGGTGCGGCACGGGGCGTCCTCTTGGGGATGCTGGTGCTGGCGCTGGGGCTGGGGTGCGCCCGGAGGGCGCCCGAGGGAGCGCGAGTGGAGACGACAGTCTACGTGGCACGCCGGATCCGGACGCTGGACGCGAGGAAGCCGGAGGCCCAGGCGTTGGCGGTGCGCGAGGGGCGGCTGCTGGCGGTGGGGACGAAGGCGGAGGTGCTGAAGGCGGCGGGCGAGGGGGCGCGGGTCGTCGACTACGGGAGCGCGGTGGTGGTGCCGGGGCTGGTGGACGCGCACGCGCACCTGGCGGGACTGGGGCGGAGCCTGACGGTGGCGAGGCTGGAGGGAGCGCGCTCGGTGGACGAGGTCATCCAGCGCCTGGGGGAGGCACCGTCCACGAGCTTCCAGGGGGACTGGCTGGTGGGGAAGGGGTGGGACCAGAACGGGTGGCCGGGCAAGGCCTTTCCGGGACGGGCCGAGCTGGACGCGCGCTTTGCGAAGACTCCGGTGTACCTGACGCGGGTGGACCATCACGCGGCGTGGGTGAACGGGGAGGCGCTGCGGCGGGCGGGCATCACGCGCGAGACGCCGGATCCGGCGGGAGGGCGGATCCTGAGGGACACGAAGGGCGAGCCGACGGGCGTGCTGGTGGACAACGCGATGGACCTGGTGGCGGGGGTGGTGCCGCCGCCGACGGACGAGCAGTTGGAGGCGAGACTCTCGGCGGCGCTGGCGCGGTGCGCGGAGGTGGGGCTGACGGGGGTGCACGACGCGGGGATGGACCTGAGGACGTTCCGGCGGCTGCAGATGTGGGACATGGCGGGGCGGCTGCCGGTGCGGGTGTACGCGATGGCGGATGGGCAGGGAGGGGACCGGCAGACGTACCTGGAGCTGGGGACGTACAGCGGGCGGATGCTGGAGATGAAGGCGGTGAAGTTCCTGCTGGACGGGGCGCTGGGCTCGAGAGGGGCGGCGCTGCACGAGCCCTACAGCGACGCGCCAGGGGAGACGGGGCTGTTGCTGATGGAGCCGGAGGAGCTGTCGGCGAGGACGTGGGCGTTCATGGAGAGGGGCTTCCAGGTGTGCATCCACGCGATAGGGGATCGGGCGAACACGCTGGTGGTGGACACGCTGATCCGCGCGTCGGCGGGGACGGGGACGAAGGCGCTGAGGCACCGGGTGGAGCACGCGCAGATCCTCCGGCCGGAGGACATCGAGAAGCTGGGGGAGGCGGGGCTGGTGGCGAGCGTGCAGCCGACGCACGCGACGAGCGACATGGGGTGGGCGGAGGCGAGACTTGGGGCGGAGAGGCTGAAGGGGGCGTACGCGTGGAGGAGCCTGAAGGAGGCGGGGGCGGTGCTGGCGTTGGGGAGCGACTTCCCGATCGAGAACCCGGACGTCCTGGCGGGGCTGTATGCGGCGAGGACGCGTCAGGACGGGGGGGGGAGACCGGAGGGGGGCTGGCAGCCCCAGGAGCGACTGACGGGGGAAGAGGCGCTGGAGGGCTTCACGGTGGGGCCGGCGTGGGCGTCGTTCGCGGAGAGACGAAGGGGGCGTCTGGTGGAGGGGATGGACGCGGACTTCACGGTGCTATCGGTGGATCCGGTGACGGACGAGCCGAAGAAACTGGTGGACGCGAAGGTGGTGGCGACGGTGGTGGATGGCCGTGAAGTGCACCGTTCCCCCTGAGCGAAGCAACACCCTCTCCCTCTGGGAGAGGGTTGGGGTGAGGGTCTACCCTCGCTACCCGAACAACCGTGACCGAGCAGTCTCCGCGATGGCGACGACGGCGGGGTGCCTGAGTCGCCGCTCGACGGAGATGGCGTAGAAGCAGGTCTCGATGTCAGCGGTGTGCCCGATGACGGAGACATTGAACTGTCGACACACCTCCTGCTCGATGACGGAGGGGGCGGCGAAGACGCCGTGGCCGTGCTGACCGAAGGCGGTCAAGAGGGCGTAGTCGTCGAAGTCGCCGGTGATGACGGGGTGGATGCCGCGGGAGTCGAACCACATCTCGAGGGAGCGGCGGACGGAGGAGGCATCGGAGGGCAGGAGGACGGGAGCCCCGTCGAGGGAGCGAGGGAATCCCTTCGAGAGGTGAGCGAGCCTGGGGGCGGCGAAGAAGGAGACGCCGCACTTGCCGAGCAGGTGGTTGAAGGAGCGGACGCTGACGGGCTCTGGGGAGGGGGAGTCGGCGAGGACGACGTCGAGCTCGTGGAGGGCGAGGGAGGCGAGGAGCTGGGGGAGGGGGCCTTCGCGGCAGGTGATGCGGAGGTCTGGGGAGACGTCGAAGGCGGGCTGGAGGAGGCGTTCGGCGACGAGTTTGGGGATGACGTCGGTGACGCCGACGGCGACGCGGAGGCCCTGGCCGGAGGGCATGCCGTTGACGACGTTCTTGAGCTCGTTGCCGAGGCGGAAGATGTCCTCGGCGTAGCGGAGGACGGTGCGGCCGACGTCGGTGAGGACGAGGCGGCGGCCCTGGCGTTCGAAGAGCTTGTGGCCGAGGGACTCCTCGAGGAGCTTGAGTTGGGCACTGATGGTGGGCTGGGCGAGGTGGAGTTCCTGGCTGGCCTTGGCGATGGAGCCGGCGCGGGCGACGGTCCAGAAGTAGAGGAGGTGGTGGTAGTTGAGCCAGCTCACGCAGGGGCCTCCGGGGGAGATGGCGGGGATTTAACGGAAACGCACGGGGTGTGCGGGCGGGAGGAGAGGAGGGCGGCCGGGCGTGCGAGCGGGGAGGGGGAAGGAGAGGAAGTGGGGTGGAGTTGAAGAACCAGCTTGACGTAAGGGCCGAGTCCCCGTAAATCGCCCGTACTTCGCGCGGTTGAGCAGAACGCCCAGGTAGCTCAGTTGGTAGAGCAGGGGACTGAAAATCCCCGTGTCGGTGGTTCGATTCCGCCCCTGGGCACAAAGTCTCACGAAATTTGAAGGGCGTCAGACTCCGGTCTGACGCCCTTTCTTTTTGCCCGCGAAGCGTATGGCGTGTTGCCATGGAGCAGCTCCTGCGCGCGGACGGAACGCTGGACGCGGTGTCGAACGCACACCCGCCTCACCGCCTACGGCGCTCGAGGGCCTGGCGGGCGCTCCCGCCGAGCGCCTCCCGGAGGCGGCTGGCCTCGGCCTCGAAGGCCGCTGCTCCGCGGGGCTCCATCTCCAGGCAGATCTCCAGCGGGCTCCCACTCCCGCGCAGTTCCAGCACCTGGGACAGCAGGCGGTACTCCTCGTCGGGGATGTCCGCGAGGTGCTCGTCGATGTAGTGCTGGCGCCCCTGGTACTCGACCCGGATGAACCCGGCCAGGTGGAGCTCCGTGACCTTCTGCCAGGGGAACGAGCGCGGCAGGGTGGGCGCCCGACCGTGGACGTTCATCTCGAACTGGAGCAGGTGCGACAGATCGAGGCAGAGCTCCACGCCGTCCTCGGCCGAGGCCTGCTCCAGGAAGTGCCAGAGCGAGGGCTGACCGGGCACCCACTCCAGCGGCGGATTCTCCACGCGGAACGGGATGCCACACGCCCGGGCGATGCGGGCCGCGGTGTCCCGGCAGGCCGCCGCCGCCGCGGGCATGCTCGGTGGCCGGGGCCACGTCGAGCCGCGGTGGCCCAGGTACCAGAAGCCCATGTCACTCACGAGGGCGGTCGCACGCAGCTCCCGGGCCAGCCCCGCCAGCGCCTCGCACCACCCATCGGTGGTGCTGTCACCGCCGCCCAGGTTCAGGTCGAGCGGGTGCAGGTTGAGCCGCGCACCCAGCCGCTCCCGCACGGCCCGCACCCACTCGGGCACCCCCCTGGCCACGTGGATGCCGTACTCGACGAAGTCGGTGAGACCCGCCTCGCTCAGGGCGCTCTCGGCGTATTGGTCGCACGCCGCCTCCACGCCGACGCCGATCCTCACGGAGCTCATCGCGAGGCCGACTCCCCGGCGGGCAGGTAGGTCATCTCCACGTCCCCCCCCAAGCTCCGGAAGAGAACGAGGCCCGGCCGCGCCACCGTGCGCTGGACGGGGTAGATGGGGGGGACGCCGAGCAGCCACAGCATCCGTCCCGTGCGGCTCATCGTGGTGTCGGCGAAGCCCGTCAGGTGCTGCAGCGTCTCCAGCACGTCATGGGAGACGAGCGCGAACTCCTTGTCGCCTCGCGACTCGATGCGGAGCACCTCCTTCAGGCGCCCGCGCAGCTCCGGGGACACGCCGCCGCGCAGCGCGGCGGACCACGTCTCGCAGCGCGCCAGGTCCTTGAGCCACTGGGGCTCGGACGTGCCCAGGAAGTAGCGCAGGAAGTTGAGCGCGTGGGGGACGCGGTCCAGGTACGCGCGCTCGTACTCTCCCGCCTCGCAGAAGGGCCGCAGCCCGTCCAGCGAGCGGTAGTGGGACAGGAGCGCGGTGGTGAAGTGCGGGGCCCACGACTCCAGGCTCGCCAGCACCTGGGCCATGAGCCGCACCCACGCCAGGTGCGCTGGGACGTCCGACGCCGGAGGCGGGGTGCGCACGAGCTGCCGGAAGCAGTCCGTGTCCAGAATCTCCTCGCTACCATTCTTCGTGCTCATCTCAGCTTCCTCGCAATCGCGTCGAGTCCCGCGTGCTGCACGTCCGTGGACGCCAGCTCCGCCTCGTAGGTCACCCACTGCATGCCCGGGGACCTGCGTGCCGCCTCGGCCAGCAGCTCCACGCACTCCGGGAGCGGCGGGACGTTGTGGTTGTCGAGCAGGAAGCGTTGTCCTCCGTATTCGACGCTGGAGAGGCCCGCGATGTGCGCCACCCGGAACGCCTCGAAGGGCAGGCGCTCGAAGGCCTCGTGCACTGGCGTGCCGGTGTTGACGCACACGGCATAGAAGTGGCCCACGTCGAAGCAGAGCTTCGCCCCGCGTTCGGCGAGCGCCCGCATGAAGTCGGAGAGGTTCAACTCCCCCACGAAGCTCAGGGAGAAGGGATTCTCGGGGTGCACGGCCATGCCGAGCTCCGCGCCCAGGGCCTCGGCGTTGTGGGCGATGCGGCTCGCGGCCGCCTCGGAGAGCGTACAGGGCCGGAACCAGAGGCTCTCCAGCTCCCGCCCGCCCAGGCGCCAGTAGCCGAAGTCCGTCACGAGGTACTCGGGTCGCACCCCGGCGAGGTCGTTCCGGATGCTCTCCACCTCCGCGGCCACGTCCAGCTCCGCCGGCAGCTCCACCGACACCAGGTGCCGCGTCATCCGCGGGGCATGCCCCAGGGCCCGGATGCGCTCCACCCCCAGGTCCTTCACCGGGGGAAAGTGGCCGCCGTACTCGATGTAGTCGACGCGCGCGTACACCTCCGGGTCGATGTGTCCCCGGTCCGGCATGTAGTCCGAGACGCTGATGCCGAGGGAGATCATCGGCGGGCCTCCTCCCACTCGCGGCGCAGCAGCGCGTAGGGGTACTCGTCGACGAAGGCGCCGTCCTTGAGGATGCTCTCGCGCAGCACCCCCTCGCGCCGGAAGCCGGCACGCTCCAACATCCGCACCGAGCGCGGGTTGGTCGCGTACACCTCGGCGGAGATCCGGTTCAGGCCCAGCTGCGAGAAGCCATGGTCCACCGCGCACCGCACCGCCTCGGTGCCGTACCCCTGACCCCAGTACTGCTTCTCCCCGATGACGAGCCCGAGCTTGCAGCGCTGGTGCTCCCGCTCGATGAGCGCCAGGTGCAGGAACCCGATGAGCTCGTCGGTGTCCGCGCGGTGGATGGCGAAGTGGATGATGTCCTCGCTCTCCTTCATCCACCGCTCCAGCGTGCGCCGCGTCTTCTCCTCGGGGGAGGGCTCCATGCTGTCGGAGCTGAGCTCCAGGATCTCCCGGTCGTTCTTCCACCGGTGGAGGCGCTCGAAGCTCTGGGGGGTATGCGGCCGCAACACCACGCGCCGCGACGTCAAGGTCGTCATCACGGTCCTCCTCGGGGGCCGATCAACTCGTGTACGCAGCGCATCGCGATCTCCGCGGTGTGCCCGTGTTGTGTGTCCGGAGCCAGCTCCGACACGTCGGCGCCCAGCACGTTGCAGTGGCGGCGCAGCCATTCCATGATGCTCAGCAGCTCCCGCGGTGTGAAGCCGAAGGGCTCGCGGCAGCACATGTTGGGAACGAAGGTCGGGTCGAGCACGTCCACGTCGAGGCTCACATACACGTCACGGCCCCGCAGGAAGGCCAGCGCATCCAGACTGGCCGAGCGCAGGATGGTGACGCCGGTCTGGGCCTCATAGGCCTCGTCATGGGTGGTCCAGGAGCGCGCGCCCACGTTCACCACCTGCTCGAAGCGTCCGCTGCGCACCAACGCGCCAATGAAGTTGCCGTTGTGGAGGTCCGGCTGCCGCCGGTCGTCGTGCAGGCCGAGGTCCAGGTGCGCATCGAGGTAGACGTACGTGGTGCGGCGCTCCCGGCACACGCCGAGCGCGTGGGCGTAGCTGACGGTGTGATCACACCCCACCGCCACGGGGACGAAGCCCCGGGCCGCCAGGCCCGCTCCCATCAAGAGTGTCTCCTCCATCACCTGGGCGGGCGAGCCCCGTAGCACGCCCACGTCGGTGGCCCCGGGCCGCTCGCGCCGCGTCCACGGACGCATCCGCGCCGAGGCCGAGCGGATGAAGACGGCGGCCCCCTCGTTGGAGGCACCGAAGCGCCGCGACAGCTCGCTGTCCACCCCGAAGAAGCACGCGGCCCCCCCGGACTGCTCGGGCAGCTCCTCCATGGAACGGACCACCGCCCCGCCGAAGCCGATCAGCTCCTCGGGCTCACCCGGGGACGTCTTCTCATGCTCCCGCATACTCGCCCACGAAGAAGGAGAACGGGGTGCGCTTGCCGGGGATCTCCACCATCAGGTCCGGCTGGGTGCTGTCACGGCGGGCATGGTCCCCTGCCCAGCGGTACGGGAGCTTTAGCACCTTCTGCTCGGCGCTCATCGCGCCCTTGCGCATCTCCAGCTCGAACGCGAGCGATTCCACCTCCGTCTTCAGCGCCTCGAAGCCCTGGGCGAGCTCCGGGGTGAGGTCGGCGCGGACGAACTGCAGGTGGTGCTGGCCATGGTCGTTGGTCGTCTTCCGGTCCGGCAGGATGACGAGGTTGGCCTCCTGCGGCGCGTAGGCGATGGGCGCGTGCGGCGTCAGCCCGAAGGAGTGCACGCCGAGCGACTCGATGTACGGGATGATCTCCTGGAGGCGGGTGAGCGTCTCGGTGATGTGGTGGGGCTTCATCCGGGGGTGGTTGTGGATGAGGTTGGCCTTCACCTTGATGCCGTGCTGCCGGGCCATCTGCATGCACCGGACGATGTCCGCGTACGTGTTGCCCTTCTTCATCCCCTCGAGGACCTCGTCGCAGACGGACTCCACGCCGATGGTCACCAGATCCATGCCGCAGGCGGCCATGGCCTCGAAGTGCTGCGGCTGCGCCTTGGGCTCGGCCCGGACGGAGCACTCCATCCTCACGCCGAGCGCCTTCAGCGTCTCGCCTCCGGCTTTCGCCAGACGCGGGAAGTAGCCCATGGGCACCGCGTCGGAGATGAGATCGATCCGCTTCACCCCGAACCGCTCCACCACGTTGTTCACGTCCTGGAGCACGTGTACCGGGTCCCGGAAGATGGCCGAGATGGTGAAGGGGTTCTGCGAGGCCAGGAAGGGGTAGTCACAGAAGTCGCACTTGCCCCAGTAGCAGCCCTCGGACAACAGCACCGGGAAGATGAGGTCCCCCATGTAGTTGTCCGGCTCGACGATGTCGTAGGCCAGGGGACCGGCGAGCTTCTTCACCCGGCTCGTCTGCGTGGCCGTGTGCTGGATGTTCCCCGCGGCATCCAGGTAGGTGCCGTGCGCCACGCCCTCCACGCCGATGCGGCCCGCCAGGTAGTCCGCCAGCGTGGGGAACTCCTGGTACAGGTTGAACTTGTAGGCGAGGTTGGCGGTGGACTCCCGCAGCAGGAAGCCCAGGTACGGGTCATCGCTCAGCTTGATGGCCGCGCCGCCCAGGATGATCTTCCCCTGGAAGCCGCGCGCGCGCAGGCGTTTGCAGAGCGCGACGATGGTCTCGCACTGGGTGTGGAACAGCGCCGAGAAGGCGATGTGCTCGGGCGACTGGGCGGCGATCTCCTCGGCCAGCACGTCCATGGCCTGGGCCATCAGGCGCGCGCGGAATGCCGGATCCGGCACGGTGTCCGGCGGGTTGATGAACACCTCGTGGGCGCCACCCCAGTCCATGCCCGAGCGCTGCAGGGCGAAGTCCTTGCCCTGGCAGTAGTCGCTGCTGAGGAACGTCAGCAGGCGGCCCACCCGCGTCAGGTCGTCCTGGGAGAGGACCTCCTTGGCGAACTGCTCCTGCACCAGGCGCTTGAGCTCGCCGGTGATCTCCTGGCGCACCTCCGGCCGCAGCAGCCAGCGGAAGAAGCGCACGTTGGCATCGAAGAGCCGGACGTCGACACCGCAGGGACCCAGCGCGTTCTTCAACAGCAGGGGCGCCAGGGGGGGGCCATTCACCATGCTCACCGCATGGGGGGGAACGATGACCAGCAGCCGCGTGGTGCTCATACGCTGTCCTCGGGGATGAACATGGCCAGGGAGTGCTCGACGAGGAAGTCGAGCAGATCCTGCACCTGCTGCGAGACGCCCTGGGTGGCGTCGATGCGCAGCCAGGCCTTCTTGGGGAAGAGTCGCTCCAGGGTCTCGGCCTCCGCGCGCGGCAGGAGGATGACGCGGCCGGTGAGCCCGCTCTGCACCGTCACCTCGTCCCCCTCGGCCATCTGGACGAAGAAGGGGATGATGTGGAAGCGGCCCCACGACAGCTCATACCCCCACTGGGGGATGGGGAAGGGGGCCTTGGGCCGGCGCTCGAAGTACAGCAGGCTGTGCAGCGTCGACGTGGCGCCGAGGAACGGGTAGGGGAAGCCGCGCACCAGCCGCAGCGACTCGCGGTAGTCGTCCTCCGGGTAGCTGTCCACCGGGCGGCGGTGCGTCCAGCGCAGCTCCCACGGGATGGCCGTGTCCCCCGAGGCGTCGTAGTGCACGTCGATGCCGTAGCGCTCGGGCCGCCTGGCGATGTCCGCGCCGGGCGTCAGGCCGAACTTGCCCAGGGCCACCGTGGCCGCCGACTTCAGCAGCGCCCGGGCCGTGTCGAGCGTCGTCTTCGCCTGCCGATGGGTCTCTCCCGGGTGGCCGGTGAAGCCCATGAGCTGCACCGGGATGCCCACGCCAGCGAACGACTCGACGAGGTACTCCAGCCGGTTGACCCGCGTGCCCTTGTTGATGAGATCGAGGACGTCCTGGTCCGTGCTCTCCATGCCGAACGCGGCGCCGAGGCAGCCGGCCTCGGCGAACACCTTCACGTTCTCCAGCTTGAAGGTGGACTCCAGGCGGAAGTCCGCCATCCACTTCACCTTCACGTCGCGCTCGATGAGCTCGCGCGACACCTTGAGCGCGTAGCTGGGCGACAGCACGTCCACTGCGAAGAAGAAGTACTTCACGTACTGGGAGGCCGCGGTCAGGTCCTCGGCGACCTTGGCCGGCGAGCGCGTGCGCCACGGCGAGGTCGGGGTGTTCATCGCCAGGCCGTAGTCACAGAAGGAGCACTTGTTCCAGTAGCAGCCCCGCGTGGGCGAGTAGAGTCCACCAGGCTCCGGCGAGGCATAGAGCGAGTAGTCCCAGAGGCTGTAGTCCGGCGAGGGCAGCTCCTCCACGTTCTCGAAGAAGAAGCGCTCCAGCGGCTTGGGGTCGTGCAGGTCCACGAAGTTGTCGGGCCGTCCGATGTTGGCGCCGTTCTGCGCCTGATCCGCCAGCTTGCAGATGAGTGTCTCGCCCTCGCCCGTGATGAGGGAGTCCATGCCGAACGAGAGGATGTCCAGCTTCTCCACGTCGTCGATGTACTTGTAGAACTTGGCGGCGATGGGCCCGCCGATGGCGACCTTGACGCCCCGCTTGCGCAGCCGGTGGCCCAGCATCAGGCTGTGCTCGAGCTGCGAGATGAAGGGGATGCTCAGCCCCACCAACCCGGGCGCCAGCGAGGCGATCTGGTCCGCGTGGTAGTCGTAGAAGTAGTCGAGCACCTCGACGCCGAAGCCCGCCTCGACCTCGGAGCGGAGCGTGACGAGGTTGATGCGGTCCTCCTCGCTGCCCGGCGGGCTGGCGCTGCTGAAGGTGCGGTAGATGGCCTTGCGCGACAGGAGCGTGAGCATCCGCGGCAGCAGGTTGAGCTCGCGGATGGCCGCCAGGTACGAGGGCAGGTGATGGAAGGACTGCGGATCGCGCAGCGCCTGGAAGGCGGCGCGGAACCGGTCGCCATTCTCCATCAGGCCGGCGAACAGCCGCAGCAGCCGGGCCCGCTCACCGCTCTCCGTGTCCATCCGCCGCAGGCACTCGCGGCGCAACTCCGTCATCACCTCTGGCGACATGACGTAATGCCAGAACTCGATGGCCAGATCCCTGACGGCATAGGAGTGGCCGGAGCGGTTGAGCGCTCCGGCCAGGTACGAATGACTGTGGTACGGCTGGGTGATGTCCGTGGTGCCGCACAGTGTGAGATAGACCGGGGCCTTGCGACGTGCGGAGTCACCCCACCTGTTGGACCAACGCTGCGTCGATGCCTCGAGAACCTCTCTCACCGTGCGGACACTCACTGGACATCACCTTTTTTGATTAGCGGTCGTACTGACGAGCGATCACGGCACCCGGGCGGATCTCCAGGGCCTTGATGACACGGACGTTCTTGCCGGCCTTGAGGTCGGCGCCCTTGAGGAGGTTGTCCAGCGCATCACCGGACAGCTCGGCCGGCTGGGACTGCTCCACCGGGGCCTGCTCGGCCTGCGGCAGCTCGCTGGCCACCGCGGGCAGCGCCAGGCCAGCCACCGCCACCGCCGCGATCGCCGCGGAAGCGCGGGAGACCGGACGGGCCGGGGCCTCGGACTCCTGATTCTGCTTCTCCTGCTCGATTTCCTTCTTCATGTTCATCACTGCCTTCGGGGTGGGTGGGGTGCCGCCGCTGCTCTTCAGAACCTCTCCGGGGTGACAATTATATATCATTTCAAGAAATGACCCTCAACCCGGTGAGACGAGTGAAAAAGGTAATCGCCGGTCAAACACAGACAGACATGCGAGTGCATGCGCGCACACGTCCACCTCGCGCGGGTCGCGCGTCCAGAGGCGAGTCTTCCACCGCGCACCTCACTCCCGCGGGTGCAGCCGGAGCACACCTCGCAGCAGGAGCTCCTCCACCACGGGCCGGCTGCTCTCGGTGGCGATGGCGCTCCAGGCCGGGCGGTTCTTCTTCAAGTAGCGCAGCAATTGATGAACGCCCTCGCTGATCTCCATCGGTGGGAAGAAGTCATCGCCGGGGCAGACGAGCTGGACGCGCTGCTCCTCGGACTCCGGTCCGCTGGTGACCTCGACCCGGAAGTGCAGGCCCTCGGCCAGCCCCACCCGGGCGCGAGCGCACGCTCCGCCGCGCAGGGCCTCGCGCGTGTGGAAGTACTCCTCGACGTGGTGGGCCACGGGGCGCGTGACGGACTCCGCGGTGTCCAGCAGGTGGTAGGAGCCCCGCGTGCCTTCCGGCAGGCGCCTGAGGACGAGGTAGCCGCCGTGGAGGGTGGTGATGCCCACCTCCTGGAAGTGGTCCAGGAGCGCGCGGACATGGGCCCGGCGCTCGCTCGGGGTCCTCAGGTGGCCCGAGTGCCCCTCCGCGTAGCTCGCGATGGGCAGGGCCTTCTCCACGAGGACGAGCACATCGAGTGTCGGTGTGCCCTCGGTCCAGGTGCGGATGCGCTCCTCCAGTCCGTCCAGGTTGATGAGGTCCGTGGTGATGGACAGCATCCCCCCCTCGGTGAGGTGCCGCGGCCCCTCCTGGAAGAGCCGGCGGAGGATGTCCTCTCCCGTGGGCCCGCCATCGCGGTAGAGGAGGCGCGCGACGGAGGGGGGCTGTGGGACGAACGGAGGATTCGCGAGGATGCGGTCGAAGCTGACGCCGCGGACCGGCTCGAAGAGGTCTCCCTGGACGAAGCGTGCGTTGCGGATGCCGTTGAGCGCGGCGTTGAAGCGCGAGAAGCGGACGGCCCGGGGGTTGAGGTCCACCCCGAGCACCTCCTCGCTGTAGCGCGAGGCGACGAGCGCTTGGATGCCGCTGCCGCAGCAGAGGTCGAGCGTGCGCCGGCTCGGCGAACGGGGAGCGGCGTGGCCCAGCCCGACGCTGTCGGCGCCGATGTACATGACGCGATCCGACAGATCCTCGCCCTCGGGCCAGAGGGGCGAGTAGCGGCCGGTGTCCGTCGCGAGCAGCAGCTTCCCGAAACAGAAGAGATGCACCAGGGAGCGCCACCGCTCTCCCGAGGGAACGAGGACGCCGAGCTCCACCAGCAGGTCCACGGAGCCCGGAGACAGCGCCGCCTCCAGCGCGGGCCGCGCGAGTGGGAGGTCGAGCAGGAAGAGACGGACGAGGTCCGCGAGGGGCGTGGCGGGCAGGACCCAGCGATCGTAGTAGTGGAAGTGCTCCGGCCGCAGTGCGAGCAGGTGAGGGAGCCCCAGCAGCGCGGTGACTTGTTCCTCACGGTAGCCGGCGCGGTCCAGTTCGCGCCGCAGTTCCTGGAGCCGCTCCACGGCGCCGGTGGTCTCGGACTCGAATGCCTCGAAGGCGCGACGCCCGAAACGACCCTCGCTCAGTTGGTCCAGTGTCATGTGCGCGCACTTCCTCTGGCTGGGGTGGGCTTGTCTGTGCTTCGCCGGACAGCAAACTTCCCACCTGGGTCTGACATTGCTCGCGACAACCCTGTGGGGCGTGACTCACTGGGAGAACGTGAAAGGGTAGGTAAAGGCAATACAATCCCCATGAGCTCGCGCCTGGGGTCGTCCGGGGAGCGTGAGCGCTCGGTGCATGGGGCCGTGGGGGGCATCGACTCCAGGACACACGCCGGGCCCGGGTGGCGCATTTCGCCCGGAAGAATTCCCGGGCCACGCGCCAACCCCATGTAATCCGGGCACCTCCGGCGTCCGGCGCGGCGAGCGCCTCGTCGAAATCCAGGCCGGTTTCTCGTTTCCATCGCGCGCACGCTCCTTGCTTTCCGGGCGGGCCAACACTCCTTGGAGGAACAAGACATGACTTCCCACTTCACCCTGCCGCAGGAGCGGCTCCATCCGGCCGTGAACGCGCTGGGCTTGGCGCTCCGCCGCGCGCCGACCTGTCGGGCGTGAGCCGGCAGGAGGCGCTGTTCATTTCGGCCGCGCAACACCAGGCCTTCATCGCCGTGAACGAGCAGGGGACCGAGGCGGCCGCCGCCACCGCGATCGTCGGCTCGGTGACGTCCATGCCCGAGCCGTATGTCGTGGACCGCCCCTTCCTCTTCCTCATCGAGGACGTGGAGACGAAGAGCGTGCTCTTCCTCGGTCGCCTCGTGAACCCCTGAGCCGGATCCGCGCGCGCGCCTTCACTCCAGGGTGAAGGACGCGTGCTGGGTAGCCTCGCACGGGACGGTTCCTGTCCTCCGGCGGGTTGCCGCAACCGACCGGATGGCGTTTAGTATCGGCCTGCAAACAACGGGGCCGATCACCATGCACAAAGGGAGCTGTCTCTGCGGCGCTGTGACCTTCGAGGTAGACGGCGAACTGCCCGCGCCGGACGCCTGCCATTGCACCGCATGCCGCAAGCAGTCGGGTCATGTTTTCGTGTCTACGGACGTGCCGCGATCCCGCGTGCGGATCAACGGCGAAGAGCATGTGAGCTGGTACCAGTCGTCGGAGAAGGCGCGCCGCGGATTCTGTGCGGTCTGCGGCTCTTCGCTGTTCTGGGATCCGCTGTTCCGCGACTGGATCGGCCTTGCCATGGGCGCCTTCGACACGCCCACGAACACGCACATCGCCGTGCACGTCTTCGTGGGAGAGAAAGGCGACTATTACGATATCGCCGACGGCGTGCAGCAGTTCGAGCGAGTCCCGCCGATGCCGCATTAGGCCGGCAGTGTGGCTCTCTGCACGCACAGCATATCGGCCTTTCGTCTTTCCGGGCCTCGGGGAATCCCTCCTGGCCAAGGAGATGGGGCCACGGGGCGTGGGCCCCGGGAGCGTGGCACCTCTCAGCGCTGGGCGACCCGGCGCAGCTTCTGCGGCCGGTCCTTCACCAGACTCCTGTACTGGTCGGTGAGGTACCTGGCGAGCAGATCGATGTCCTTGGGCGTGTTCTGCAATTCATTCCACTTGCGTGTGCGGCCATTGCCGAAGTCCCAGGTGCCCGAGGTCCAATGGCAGAGCTTCTCGAGCGGCTGGAGCGCGGCCGCGTACTGCTGGACGGTCGGAGGGCGCGCCGTCTCCATGAGGAGCGCGCTGGCGTCGTCCATGATCAGGCCCATGCTGATGATCCCCGCGCCATGCATGAGCCGCGACTTCTTCGGCGGCTTCCCCCAGGCCTCCTTGAAGACCTGGGAGACCGCCGTCCAGTAGTTGCGCAGCAGCTCCATCATGGGCTCGAGGCCGTCCTCCGTGTTGCCCCGCTTCCGGACCTCGTAGAGCGCGCCATCGATCAGGCTGTGCTCGAGCATCTTGAGGATGGAGTTGTCCTTGATGATGCCCGTGGGATGGGTCGCCGTCTGGATCATCTCCTTCAATGGAGAGCGCTCATCCTGGTTGAGCCGCACCATGAGCTGGGCCGGGAGCCGGCGGCGGCTGAGGGACGAGGGGAGCTGGGCGCGGGTCTGAGGGAGCAGCTCGTACAGGAGCGCCTTGGACAGGGGCTTCGTCGAATTGACGAGCATGAACTGCTCGGCCTGCTGGCCGATGTCGTCGGTGATGAAGGCCGTGACGCAGATGGGGAAGCTGTCGATGGCCGCGTCCCGGATGGCCGCCAGGCGCTGCTGGCCATCCACGATGAAGCCCGGCTTGTCCTCGTCGGGCTGCTCCTCCATCGGAATGATGATGGTGCCCGGCCGCGAGTAGACCTCCTTGGAGGGAGGCTTCGTCTCCGCCGGCTTGAAGCGCACGCGCGAGTCGAAGGCCAGGATGACGGCGTTGGGCACCATCGGTGAGGGGCTCTCGAGGTAGTTGCGGATCTCCTCGATGTGCGCCAGGGCCTCGGGCCGCTGGTAGCCGTGCAGCTGTCCCTCCCTGCGGCTCACGCGCGAGATGGTGGCGAAGCGATGGACCAGCTTCCCGTCCACCGCGAACGAGTACAGCGTCCGGCCCTTGGACTGGCGCACTTCGACGGCGGGAAGCTTCAGTTCTTTCGGCATGTCTCTTCCCTCTCCCTCACCCGTGGGCGCGCGCCTTCGCCCGGCGCGCGCGCGCACCCGTTTCCTCCTGGAAGGGGGAGCCCTCGCCCAGCCCGCGCTCGTGCATCTGGCGGTAGAGCGTCCAGATGTTGTGGAAGCCGCGCCTCCGGTTGCGCTCCGCGCCCCGGAAGAGGATGACGTGGTGTTTCAATTTCCCGCACACCTCGCACGCACAGCGGCGCCAGGGAGCATTCTCGAGCGTCTGCTCGTAGGCGGCGGCGTGGTCGTTTCTCTTCTGCTTCGCGTCCGGGTCGTAGAGCCGCTCGTACTCCAGCAGCACCTCCAGCGTCTGACGGACCGTGCGCCGGCCCTGATCGAACAGACGCATGGACTCCAGGCACTCGCGCTCCAGCTGGCGCGCGCGCTCCTGGGAGACCTGGCCGGCGAAGATCTTCTTCTGCAGGTCGGGGTTGCCTTCGATCTGCGGGATGCGGATGGCCGTGTACTTGTGCCCGTCCAGGTAATAGTTGTCGCGCGCATCCTTGAAGGCCTGCCGCAGCGGGGACGTGCTGTCGAAGGAGGCGATGCCCAGGCGGGAGAACTCCTGGAGGTGCTCGGGGCGCGTCACGCCCAGCAGGTGCAGGCGGGTGCCCGGCTTGCGGACCGCTTGAATCTCCTCCAGGCACAGGCGGATCTCCTGCGTCTTGAGGGGCACCATGCCGCCCAGGGCGATGTAGTCGTAGCCCATCTTCTGGAGCGCCTTCACCGCGGCGGCATACGACTTCGGGCTCCACCCCTGGGCCACCCCGAGCGGCTTGAAGCAATGGCCCCCCGCCTTGTGCTTGCGCAGGAACTCCCGGGCGCGCTCGAGGGTGAGCTGCTGCCGGGCGCGGATGGCGGGCGGGATGACGTCCTCTTCCGCCCCCGGGGCATCCGCGGCGGGGTCGAACTCGAGGATGACGTGGTCGAGCGACACGCCGTAGTGGAAGCGGCAGCTCTCGTAGAAGGCGAGCACCTCGTCGACGGAGTACGGAGGCTCCTCCTCGTCCACGTAGGTGAAGGCGCCGCAGTCGCCCATGATCTCCAGCGGGTAGGAGGCGTTGTCCAGACGGAAGAACCGGGGAGCGCCATCGCGCTGGAGCCTCCGGCGCTGGGACAGGGTGTAGCGACTGCCCAGGACGCCGAAGCCGTCGACGATTCCCTTGGACACCAGCAGGCCGTCGAAGGCGGGCGTGGAGAAGACCTCGTGGGCGTAGAGGTCGTCCCGCTGGCGCTGGCGGGTCATCGAGCGGCGCTCCAGCTCGAAGTCGAAGGAGGGATCGACGAGATCCTGGCTGTCTGGCAGGAAGAACTTCACGCGAGCATCCAGAGGTGGGGAAGGGGCAGCGGGGGGAGGCGGCTCATGGGCGCTCCTGGAGCTCGTGGAAGAGCCGGCGGAAGCGCTGCTGCTCGCAGGCGAGGCCGCTGTCGCGCAGCCGCCGCAGCATGGCGCTCCATGTCCGTTGCTCCGTACGCATCTCCCGCGCGATGAACCGCCGTACCTCGTCGTCCGTCATGGGCGTCCGCTGCAAGCGCGGAGGAGGCGCGCTGCGGTGGATCAGACGCCCGTAATAACCCTGGACCCTGGCGGCGTCCAAATCCGTTACGTCCTCCCTGTGCGCGCGCCTCAGCAGGTCCTTCGCGATCCGGACACTCAGGGCGTTCCGGGTGCCGCCCATGGCGGCCTGGAGCCGGGCGCTCGAGGGGACCCAGTGGGGCGCGAGCACGCCCCGGGAGGTGGGGCCGGGCGCGGAGATGACGAGCAGGTGCTCGGGGCGGTGCAGGGCGCGGGCCGCGAGCGCCAGGTCCTCCTCGAGCGCACCGATATAGGAGGGCGAGGCCACCACCAGGATGCGGGCGTCGGGGGAGGCGCGTGCCAGGTGGTGGAGGAGCCGGGGCTCTCCGGGGGCGGGACCCGCCTCCCGGGCGAGTGCCATCCACCACTGCCGTGACAGGGCTCCGACGGAGTCCTCGTCGTCCCGGGAGAAGGTGGCCGAGTAGGGACGAATGGGAGCATCCGAGGGGATGAGCCCGTAGCCGGCCGAAGCCACCCACAGCCGCGGCCGGAGCCGGGCCTGACGGGCCAGGGAGGGCAGCTCCAGGACGACACGCCAGTGCTCGCCCGCGTACAGGGACTCCGCGGGCAGGGGGGGGTGCGGATGCTCGTGCAGTCGGCTCCACCAGCGCCGGGCCCGGGCGTCGGGCGTCGTCTCGCGCAGCTCCCGCAGGCGCAGCTCCGGGGGGACCGGAGCCCGCTTCCTCTTGGTGCAGCTGGCGATGATATGGAGGTCCGTGCGCATGGGGGGTGGAGTGATGCAAGGTGGGTATACCCAGAAATAAGGGGCGGCGGGTCGATTCAGTGAGTCGGGTGGTCTGGCCCTCGATGATTGACTCTCCAGGTGAAGTCCACGCGCCATGCCCGTGGACCGCACAAGGTGAAGACCGCCAATGTAGTGTGGCCGCATATGACTTGGGAAGTCATATCGCTGGAATGAAGAGATGGCCGCTCGACGGGCGGGCAAGCTACGGAGGGGCGTCCACGACATGGGCTGTGGTGGGCCGCCCGCCATCCGGTACATTCCCGCCTGCCAGGACCCCATCCCGGGGGTCTCCCAGGCAGGAGTTCGGAGTTCCATGACGCCCCAGGTCGAAGAGACGGACGTGCTCATCGCCGGATGCGGCCCGGTGGGTGCGCTGACGGCCAACTTCCTCGGTCTGTATGGGGTGCGGACGCTCGTCCTCGAGCGTGACCTCACCCCCCACAGCCAGCCTCGCGCCATCACCTGTGACGACGAGGCCATGCGCATCTACCAGGCCGTCGGCCTCGCCAACGTCCTGGATGCCCATATGTACGACTGCCCCGAGGTGGAGTTCGTCGGGGGCTCGGGCGAGCTCTTCGCCCGCGTCGTCGCCCAGGGACTCGACTTCGGCTTCGGCTTCCCCGTCCTCCGCTTCTTCAGCCAGCCTTATCTCGAGCAGGTGCTGCGCCAGGGGCTCTCGCGCTTCCCCCACGTCGACTTCCGGCTCGGTCATTGCGTCGAGTCCTACACGCAGGACGCCGAGCGCATCTCGGTCTCCGTCCGCGACCCCCAGGGCGCCGAGCGCATCGTGCGTGCCCGCTACCTCCTGGCCTGTGACGGGGGCCGCAGCGCCGTGCGCCAGCTCGCCGGCATCGACATGGTGGGCTCCACCGACGAGGAGGGCACCATCGCCATCTCCCTCCTCCTGCACGACACGCCTCCGCCCATCAGTCGCATGATCTGCGACCCCTACCGTCACATCTTCGTCACCCGCTGTGCCGGCAACGAGATGCGCATCGAGTGCCGGATCCGCCCGGAGGAGAAGCAGGAGGACCTGCTGCGCCCCGAGCGCATCCGCGAGTTCATCGCCCCCCACGTGGACCCGGATCGCGCCACCATCCTCCGCGCCGCCGCCTACATCACCAACAGCCGCGTGGCCTCGCGCTGGCGGGACGGGCGGATGTTCCTGCTCGGCGATGCCGCCCACCTCATGCCCCCTTTCCTGGGCCAGGGGCTCTGCTCCGGCCTGCGCGACGCCGCCAACCTCTCCTGGAAGCTCGCGGCCGTCCTCCAGGGCCACGCCGATGAGCCGCTCCTCGATTCCTACGAGCAGGAGCGCCGCCCCCACGCGCAGGCGATGATCGAAACCAGCGTGAACCTGGGCAAGGTCATGCTCACGGGCAGCCGCCCGGTCGCGTTCCTGCGCGACAACCTCCTCAAGGCGATCCACCGCATCCCGCGCGCGCAGCGCTTCATCCGCGACTTCGAGTTCAAGCCCCAGCCCCTCATCACCCGCGGCTTCATGCTGGGGGGCTCGCGCGCCCACCGTCAGGCCCCCGAGGGGTCCTACTTCCCGCAGCCCCGCGTGGGCGTTCCGGGGGGAGGGCTGCTGCGGTTGGACGAGCTGCTGGGCCCCGGCTTCTCGGTGGTGGTGCACCCGGATACTCCGGAGGCCTCGCGCCGGGCCGCGCAGGCGCTCGCCGACAGCATTGGCGCCCGCTGCGTGCGCGTCATCCCTCCGCGCTCCGGCGTGGCCGAGCCGGGCGAGGCGGTGGACGTCGAGGGCAAGCTCGACGCGTGGTTCCGCGAGCACAAGGTGGACATCGCCGTCCTCCGCCCGGACCGCTACCTCTTCGGCGCGGTGCGCGGCTCACACCTCAGCTGGCTCACCGCCGCGCTGCGCGGGTGGATCCACGGGCCCCTGCACGGGGAGACACCTCCGTCGCTCGGGTCCGTCCCGGCCTTCCCGTACGCATCGGTGGCTTGACGGCCAGCTCTCCGGGGAATAACCCGCAGTTCCCCTCGTTGAGGGGTGCCTTCGCATAGGGAGAGCGGATGTTCAGACAGAAGTTGCTCGTCACGGGGTTGATGCTGCTGGCCGGTTCGGCCGCGTGCGCCCAGGGTCGCGCCGTGCGGACCGAGACGTCGTCCACCGCCACCGCCGCGCAGAAGCCCGGCGCCAACGTGCGGACGAAGACGCTGAAGAACGGGTTGAAGATCATCGTCTGGTCGGACCCGGACAACCCCAGCATCTCGCTCTTCAACTGGTTCCGCGTGGGCAGCCGCAACGAGCGCCCCGGCATCACCGGCCTGTCCCACTTCTTCGAGCACATGATGTTCAACGGCGCGAAGAAGTACGGCCCCGGTGAGTTCGACCGCGTCATGGAGGCGCACGGCGGCCGCAACAACGCCTACACCTCCGAGGACGTCACCGTGTACATGGACGGGTTCCCGCGCTCGGCGCTGGAGACCATCTTCGACCTGGAGGCGGACCGGCTGCAGTACCTCTCCATCGACCCCAAGGTGGTGGAGAGCGAGCGCGGCGTCGTCTACTCGGAGCGGCGCTCCAGCGTGGACAACAACAACGCCGGCCTGCTCATGGAGCAGGTGCAGTCCACCGCCTTCGTGGCCCACCCGTACCAGATTCCGACCATCGGCTGGCCCTCGGACATCGAGAGCTGGAAGCAGGAGGACCTGGAGCGCTACTTCCGCACCTACTACGCGCCCAACAACGCCACGCTCATCGTGGTGGGGGCCGTCACGCCCGAGGAGATCTTCTCGCTCGCGGAGAAGTACCTGGAGCCCATCCCGGCCCAGCCCGCGCCCGAGCCGGTGCGCACCCAGGAGCCGCCGCAGCAGGGCGAGCGCCGGGTGGTGGTGCGCAAGCTGGCGCAGGCCCCGCTGCTGCAGATGGCCTTCCACGGCTTCAACGCCAGCAACCCCGACGCGCCCGCGCTGGAGCTGCTGGTGCGCATCCTCACGGGGGGGGACTCCTCGCGGCTGCACCGGCGTCTGGTGGAGGAGGAGCAGGTGGCCATCCATGTGGAGGGCTACCGCTCGGCCGGCTTCGACCCGGGCCTCACGTGGCTGCTGGTGGACCTGCCGCCGGGAGGGGACCTCGGCAAGACGGAGACGCTGCTCGACGAGGAGCTCGGCAAGGTGGTGTCCGGCGGCGTCACCGACGCGGAGCTGCGCAAGGCGAAGAACATCGTCGTGGCGGACTTCTGGCGCCACCTGGAGACCAACAGCGGCCGGGCGCAGGCGCTCGGTACCTACGAGGTGTTCCATGGGGACTGGCAGAAGCTCTTCAGCGCGCCCACGCAGTACGAGGCGGTGACGCGCGAGCAGGTGCGCAAGGTGGCCGAGAAGGTGTTCACGAAGAACAACCGCACGGTGGGCGTGCTGGTGCCCGAGGCCGCGGCCGAGGCGAAGAAGGAGGCGGCGCGATGAAGGTGTTCATGGGGAAGGCGGCGCTCGCGGCGCTGCTGGTGGCCTCCAGCGCGGGGGCCCAGGACGCGAAGGCACAGCGCCCGGCGGCTCAGCAGGCCCAGGTGCGGGACGCGGTGAAGCTGCCCAAGGCCACCGTGCTGGAGCTGAAGAACGGCGCGAAGCTGCTCCTGGTGGAGAAGCGCGAGGTGCCGATGGTGTCCTTCAGCGCGAAGGTGCGCGGTGGGGCGCTCGGAGATCCGGAGGGCAAGGAGGGTCTGGCCGCGCTCACCGCCGAGATGCTCCAGAAGGGTGCTGGCTCGCGTGATGCCCGGCAATTCGCCGAGGCGGTGGACAGCGTGGGCGGCTCCATCTCGGTGTCTCCCGGCCGCGAGGGGCTCGACGTCTACGGGCAGTTCATGTCGCGCGACACCGCGCTCATGGTGGAGCTGCTCTCGGACCTGTTGATGCGGCCCCGCTTCGAGCCGGCCGAGCTGGACAAGACGCGCGAGCGCATGGTGTCGGAGCTCGCCGCCGTGAAGGATGGCGACCTGCGCGGCATCATCGGTACCTACTTCCAGGCCTTCCACTTCGGGACGCACCCGTACGGCCGTCCGGTGGGCGGCAGCGAGGCCTCGCTGGCCACGCTCAAGCGCGAGGACGTGCTGGCGTACGCCAAGGCGCACCTGGGCGGTGACCGGCTCATCCTCTCGGTGGTGGGCGACATCGACGCGAAGAAGCTCGCGAAGCAGTTGGAGGCGGCGCTCGGTGGCTGGGCGCGCGCGTCCACGCCGGCCCCGGTGGCCCCGCCCACCCAGGCGACGAAGGGCCGGCGCGTGCTGCTGGTGGACAAGCCCGACGCCACGCAGACCTACTTCTGGGCCGGCAACACCGGTATCGCGCGCACGGACCCCGCTCGCGTGGACGTGGCCCTGGCCAACACGGTGCTCGGTGGCCGCTTCACCTCGCTGCTCAACACGGCGCTGCGCATCAAGTCCGGCCTCTCCTACGGCGCCGGTTCGCTGGTGATGCGCGACACGCAGCCGGGCGCGTTCGCCGTCTCCTCGTATACGAAGACGGAGTCCACCGGGAAGGCGTTGGACCTGGCGCTGGAGGTGCTCGCGAGCTACCGCCAGAAGGGCATGGATGACGCGATGCTCGCCTCCGCCAGGGAGTACATGATGGGGCAGTTCCCGCCCACCCTGGAGACGAGCCTGCAGATCGCCAGCAAGCTGTCCGAGCTCGCCTTCTACGGGCTCGACGCGAGCGACGTGGACGACTTCGCCGCCCAGGTGGCCAGCTCGGACAAGGCCCGCATCCAGGCCGCCATCCAGCGCGTGGTGCCCTCCGGGGACGACCTCACCGTGGTGCTCATCGGCAAGGCCGCGGACATCCGTGACGTGGCCCGCAAGTACGGCACCGTCACCGAGATGAGCATCACCGACCCGCACTTCGCTCCCCGGGCCGCTGTGAAGAAGTAGACACCCCTCCAGCGCCCGCCTCCCAGACCCGCCCCCGTCAGATGACGGGGGCGCACTGGGAGTCGTTTGACATCCATGAGGAGCACGGTCTTCCATGATGTCATGCGAAACGAGCTATTCACGATTTGTACTGTGGCGCTGGTGTCCTCCGCGTGTGGCGGCGAGCTGCCCGCCGATGAGGGCACGGGGGCGGGTGAGGCGCTCTCGACTCGGGAGCAGGCCGCCTATTCGGGCGTGAACGGGACGTACTGTCTCGAGAGCCCGTACAACTGCAAGCTGCAGGAGTCCGGCGGCAATCGCGTCCCCACCAATGATCCCGCCGACGACAACTGGGGCCTGGTGACGGGCGTTCCCATCCGTGACGGCAACGGCACCGTGGTGGGCACCAACACCCGGACGAGCGCCGCCTTCAACTACGGTCAGACGCGCACCTTCGCCGGCGAGCTCCATGCGTTCGCGGTGTCGACCTCCAACTCGAGCGCCGGGTGGCTGCCGATGTCGGCCATCCTGGGGCGGACGTCCTTCGAGCAGAAGGTTGGCCACGTCTCGGCACTGGGCGCGGGCCTGTCCAAGATGGCCTGCTACGCCGTGCGCAACTGGCACGACACCAACCTCGAGGTGAAGAAGGTGGTCTACGACTCCACGTCGAGCAACGAGCGCGCGGGCGACTACCTGCCCCTGGTGCGTGCCAATGGCCGGCGCTCGGCCAACCTCGCCTTCAATGTGCCGGGCTTCGGTCTGGGTGGCCCGGCGGTGGACCACTGGCCGGCGGGCACGAAGTTCCAGCGCCTGGACGTGCCGACCGACAACGGCGCTCCGTCTATCGACATCCCGCTCTGGGTCCAGGACAGCACGGGCCGCTACCGCCAGCAGTCGGGGACGATGAAGTTCATCTACGGCTACGTCATCGCCGCCACCGGCACCAAGCGCAACGGCTGGATGGCGTACGACGCGCTCGAGGTGAGCTCCGGTTGTCCTTGAGCCGCTGACGCAACCGGCTCTTGAGTCCGGGGTCCGCTACTTCGGCAGTGCCGCGTAGCGGGCCATGCACTTCTGGTAGCGCCTGTTCACCGACTGCGCGAACCACGCCGTGGAGCGCTCCGAGCTCATCTTCGGGCTGCGGATGACCACCGTGGGCAGCTGCGCGTAGGCTGGTGTCTCGTTCGTGACCTCCTGGTACGCCCGCTTGATGGCGTTCCAGGTGTCCGTCTCCTCGAAGGCGAGCTCCTTCTCCAGCAGCGCGTCCTTGCGCACGCGGCGCTCGCTCAGGTCATCCGAGGCGTATCTCTCCCGGAAGGCGAGCAGCGCCTTGAGCGAGTTGCTGTCCTGGTCCAGGGGCTCGCCCTGCTTGTCATAGGCGAGCAGGTCTCCATCCGGGACCAGGTTGATGCCAGTGAGGCGGCTCACCTGCGCCTGCACCGCCGCGTTGCGCGAGGCGTAGAAGCCCGCGTTGTAGTCCGCGAAGCGGTAGATGGGGTCGTCGTAGTGGGCCTCGTAGCCGAGCAGCCGCGCCGTGCCGTAGTAGACGCCGCCGCCGCGCGTGTAGAGCTCCTCACGCACCCGCTGCATCGCCTGCTCGTCCCCGCCGGCCAGGTCCGCCGAGAACTTCACGCTCACCTGCATGGAGCCGGCGGTGGTGATGGGGTTGAGGTCCTCCAACCGCGTGGACTTGAAGAGCGTGCTCGCCAGCTGCGCCGCAGCGTACGACTTCGGGTACTCCGTCTCGTAGTACTCCAGCATCTCACGGAAGATGCGGTCCAGGTCCCGCTCCGTCCTCACCTGCTTGAGACGCTGCTCGAACGTCTGTCTCTGGCCCGGGGCCTTGCCCTCGAGCAGTGCCTTCACCGCGGGCGGCCCCAGGGGACCCAGCTTGTCCGCGTAGGCGTCCAGTTTCTGCTGGACGATGCGCGCCAGTCCCGCCACGGGCGGGTTGGACTCGAAGCCGGACTCCTGCTCGATGACGGCCAGCACCGAGCACACCGCCTCCGCCGAGGGGTACATCCGGTGCGCCTCCAGCGCGGCCATCACGTCCTCCGCCCAGCCCTCCCGATCCTTCTCGTCCGGGGGAATGAGCTTCGCCGCCTGCTCCACGGTGACGCGCGGTGGGAGCGGGGGCTCCGCGGGACGCACGTTGCGGGCGCACGCGGCCAGGAGCGCGAGCAGTCCCAGCGCCAGCACGCCCGGAGCCCGGTGGAAGAATCGCGAGACGAATGCTCTCGAGCCAACATTTGCAGCCGTTGAAGCGGAAAAAATCCTGGAAACCATCGGAGCCTCTCGAGTGCGGTCTACACGGCTCGAGCATGCCGTGCACTCTCGAATGTTGAGAGGGCGAATCGGTGGTGGGTCACACACACGTCGATACCCACTACGACGAGCCGGGCGACACGTACAACTGCTACGCTTGCTCCTCCACTCCGTAGTCCCGACGTACAGGATGGGTGAATGGCGGGCGGTCCTTTTCATGGGGGGACCGCCCGTCGTCTTTTCCTCAGCGCCGCAGCTCGATGTCGCGCGCGAGGCTCTCTCCGCCGCCCACGAGGTCGAACGAGGCACGCACGGGAGTGCCCTCGGTGATGCGCTTGAGGGGAATGTGGCGGCCCCGGCGCAGGCCCCGGCTGCGGCCGTCGATGCGCAGCTCGTAGACGTTGCCCTCGTTGTCGCTCACCTCGATGGAGCCGGGCCGCACGCGCTTCACCCGCCCGTCCACGGTGCCGCTGGCGATGATGACCTCCTCGACGGGATCTGAGGCGGAGACGCCCGTGTTGCCAGCACGCGCGGCCTCGGCGGCCTCTCGGAACCAGGCTCGCTCCTCGTCATCCTCCGAGGTTGCACGGACGGTTCGACGCTCCGGCCACTCCCAGGATTCGGAGTCCGTCTCCAGCAGCCGTGAAGGAGGTTGCTCCTCGTCCGTCACCTGGGTGGTGGCGATGGGGAGCGAGGACGGCGCGGCCTCGCGGGCCACGGCGGTGGGGGGCGTGGACTCTGGCAGCTCGACGACGTCGAGGGTCTTCTGGCTGGGACGGGATTCGGCCGGGGCGGGCACCGCCATCTCCGGCCCCGCTGGCTTCCGGCAGCCCGCCGAGCAGAGGACGCACCACCCCACCAGCCCCAACCCCATCGCCCATCTGACCATCCCACGCTCCCGGTGCTCGCCCGCCGGGGGAAGGTGGGGTGCCGGGGTTGGAGCGGCAAGCGTGGCTCAGCGCACCGGCCCACCGACCCGGGCCTGGATGTTCTGGAACTCACTGCTGACGATGGCTTCCTGCCCACCACCGTAACCACGCGACTCGATGAGGGAGCTCACCTCGCGCGCGCGTGCGCCGGGGTTCGGGTGGGTGGCGAAGAAGGAGCTCACGAAGTTGGGCCTGGAGCCCTGCAGCTTGTCGAGCTTGCCGAAGAAGCGAGCCATCGCGGCCGGGTCGTAGCCGGATTGATCCAGGTACAGCAGGCCTCGTTTGTCCGCCTCGCTCTCCATGCCGCGGGTGTACGCGGCGAGGTAGCCCTGGGCGGCGATGGCGCTGCCGAGCTGGGCGAGGGCGTGCGGGTTGTCGCCGAGCAGGAGTTGCTGCAGGGTGCCCAGTCCCACCTGGCTGGCGAGTTGCTGGCGGGCATGACCGGAGGTGACGTGGGCGACCTCATGGCCGAGCACGGCCGCGAGCTCGGCCTCGTTGCTGGCCGCGCGAAGGAGGCCCGAGTAGACGAAGATGTGGCCACCGGGCAGGGCGAAGGCGTTGACGTTGTCGGGCGCGTCGATGACGGTGAAGTGGAAGTCGAACGGCCGCTCCTGCCTGGGCGCCTGGGAGACGAGGCGCTGTCCAAGGGCGTTCACGTAGCTCTGCACCTGGGGGTCGTCGAGGACCTTCTCCTGTTGCCTCACCTGGGCGGCGAGCTGGCTTCCCAGCCGCATCTCGTCCTGGGGAGACAGGACGAGCTCGCCGATGGCGCGGGTAGCGGGGCGGGTGGCGGAGGCGAGGGAGGCGCAGCCCGATCCGAGCAGCAGCCCCAACAGAGCGGCGGAGAGGATGAGGGGTCTCATGTGTCTCCAGATGGACACTGGACCCAGGAGAGACCAAGTGGCGCCCGTCGGTTCCCCTGCACACGGAGCAACCGACCGAGCCCCCGTGCATATCCCCTCTCCCTCTGGGAGAGGGCTAGGGTGAGGGTATAGGGCCTACCGTGAGCGCGAGGGCCACGGCGCGCACATGCGTGCGAACCAACTCCCGAGCCGCGGTGAGCTCCTCCAAAGTCCGGGGCGCATACCCGAGGCACAGCACCACCTCATCCTCTGGTGCGGCGCGAGCACCGAGCGCGGCGTAGTCGAGGTTGCGCGAAACGGGCTCACCCTCGGTGTCGGGGGTAAACCGGCCGAACACGGCGGCGTGTGAGCCGCGGCCGGGAGCGGTCTCCTTCAAGGAGAAGAGCTGGCGCACGGCCTCGAGCGCGTCGCCGTTGGCGATGAGGGCGTCAGGGTCCACGGGCCCGGCCAGCTCCCACTCCAGCAGGCGCAGACACCCCCGGACGAGCTCCACGTCGGTGATGACGAGCCCGTACAGGTACCAGTCCGCGCATGCTGCCTGGACGAGCCGGGCCTGTGCATCCGAGAGCCAGGTGAAGGAGGGGCAGGTGAAGGTCTCGCAGATGTCGGCGCGGTAGACGCCGCAGTCGCGCAGGTCCGCGCCGCCCGTCACCTTGGGGTGGCCGAGGCAGCCCACGCGTGTGCGCTCCGCGTCGAGGAAGCCCAGCAGGGGGCAGACGCGCACGGCGGGGAAGAGGGGAGGCGTCGTGGCGTGGCGGGCCTCCAGCAGGCCGCGAGCGGCGGAGCGCCAGGCCTCGGGCTCCTGGGGGAGCGGGCGGAAGGTGTCGGTCTGCGTGGAGAGGCGCTCGGTGAGCGTGGCGCGCGAGTGGTCGCGGAAGTTGTAGAGGCCGCAGCAGGCTCCGCAGGAGGCGCCACGGCCGGGCTGGCACAGGTGGAACGAGACGGACATGTCAGAACCACTCGGGCTGCATCCGCGTGTACGAGTCCTCCCCCGAGCGGCACAGCGAGACCAGGGTCGACACCCGGGGCAGCTCCGTGTGCAGCCAGTACTGTGCCGCGGCCAGCTTGCCCTCGTAGAAGCCGCGGTCGCCGCCGCCGCGAGCGATGCCCTCTTGAGCCGCCGCCGCCTGCGCCAGCCATCGCCACGCCACCGCCAGGATGGAGAACAGCTCCATGTAGTGCGCGCTGTGGCGCAGCATGCGCTCCACCTCGCCCGCCATGCCCGCGGCGCCCAGGTCCATCGTCAGCTCGGCCACCTGCTGCATGGCCTTGCTCAGCGCATCACCCCAGGCCGGGTCCACGCCCGCCCGGCGCGCCCGCTCCACCGTGGCCTCCACCTCCTCGGCGAACGCCTGCATCGCCGCGCCGCCCGCCGCCATCGCCTTGCGCCCCAGCAGGTCCAAACCCTGGATGCCCGTGGTGCCCTCGTGGATGCTGTTGAGCTTCTGATCTCTCAGCCACGCCTCCGGCAGGTACTCGGTCGAGTAGCCGTAGCCGCCGTGCACCTGCACCGCGAGCGTGTTGGCCTCGAAGCCCTTCTCCGCGGGGAAGGTCTTGGCCAGCGGCACGAGCAGATCCAACAGCAGCCCCGCGCGCTTGCGCTCCTCCTCCGTCTTCCCGTGCTCCGCCACGTCCGCCTGCCACGAGGCGGTTGCCAGCAGCGACAGGCCGCCCTCCACGATGGCCTTCTGCCGCAGCAGCATCCGCCGTACGTCCGCGTGCTCGATGATGGGGTGCTGCGGCCGGGTCGCGTCCTTCTCCCAGGAGGGGCGCCCCTGGGGACGGTTCCGCGCGTACGCCAGCGCCTCGTGGTACGCCACCGAGGCCGTCGCCACGCCGTTGAGGCCCACCATGATGCGTGCCTCGTTCATCATCTGGAACATCTGGGACAAGCCCCTGCCCGGCTCGCCCAGAATCCACCCGCGGCAGTCCCCGCCCTCGCCGTAGTTGAGCGCGATGCTGGGGATGCCCTTCCAACCAATCTTGTGGATGGCTCCCGCCACCCGCACGTCGTTGTCCACCAGCCGGCCCCCCTCGGGCCGGCGCGCCGGCACCGCGAAGAGCGACAGGCCCCGTGTTCCCGGCGGCGAGCCCTCGATGCGCGCCAGCGTGAGGTGCACCACGTTCTCCGTGAAGTCCTGGTCCCCGCCGCTGATGAAGATCTTCGAGCCGGTGATGAGGTACGTGCCATCCGCGGCGGGCGTGGCCCGGGTGCGCACGTCCGCGAGGCTGCTGCCCGCCTGGGGCTCGGTGAGGGCCATCGTGCCCGTCCACTCGCCCTGGTACATGCGCGACATGAACGTGTCCTTGAGCCAGGGGCTGCCGAAGGCCTCGATGAGGTGCGCCGCGCCGGTGGTGAGGCCGACGAAGCCGTAGGCGCTCAGGTTGCCCGCCATCAGGTACGCCGAGGCCAGCGAGTACACCGTGAGCGGCAGCTGCTGGCCTCCCACCTCGGCGGGCCGCGTGGCCGACAGCAGGCCCAGCTCGACCAGTTGGGGGTACAGCTTGCGCATCAGTGGGTGGACGTGGACACGGCCATCGCGGAACACCGGCGGCTCGGCGTCCATGAGGCGATACGTGGGGAAGAGCACGTCCCGCGCGAAGCGGCGCGTGCTGTCCAGGAAGAGCGTGAACGTCTCGCGCGAGTGGTCCGCGAAGGCCGGGAGCTTGCAGAGCGATTCCGTGTCCAGCACCTCGTAGAGCTGGAAGTCCACGTCGCGATCGGAGAGCAGCGGGTTCGAGGCGGGGGCGGTCATGGGGAAGAGTTATGCCATGGAGGCGCGGCGTGCAGGAGGGTGGACGCTCAGGAAGCGGACAGATTGACTCGGCGTGTGGGACAAGGGATGAACGCCGCATGTGGCTGCGGATCGCGCTGAAGAACTACCGGAGCATCGAGAGCGCGGAGGTGGAGCTGGCGCCTTTCACGGTCCTGGTGGGACCGAACGGTAGCGGCAAGACCAACTTCGTCGACGCGCTCGTGCTCGCCAGTGAGCTGGGCTTCGATGCCGCATCCGCCATCCAGCGGCGGGGTGGATTGGCGTCCATCCGGCGTTGGGGCGTCGGGGAAGACGACACGCTCCAGGTGAGGATGCGCATCAGCGAAAGCAAGGAGGAGCTTGCTTCGAGCTATTCCGAGCAATTCTTCTCGATGGCCGCAGCGGATGGCGGCAGGTGGAGGTTCTTGGACGAGACCTTCGAGCTCGTCAAGGCGGGGACGCGGTTCTTCCACTTCACGCGTCAGGGGGAGCTCGTGATGGGTGAGCCCCCTTTCAGGTTTCCACACCTGCCGCCCACGACGAGCATCATGCTCTACATCCGGCAGTTGATTCCCAGGGAGTTCATCGACGTGCAGCGGCTGCGTCTGGACCTGGACGAGATGATCGCGCCCCAGCCTCGCGGCGAAGCGGGGATGCTCTTGGAGAACGGGAGCAACATCGCCAGCGTGCTGGAACGTCTCCACAGCCAGGACAAGAGGGCGTTCGATTTCGTCGTCATGTCCATGCGACGGCTCATCCCCGGTCTGGAGGACATCTCCGTCGAGGAGGCGGGCGGGTTCCTGCTCCTGCGATTCAGTCAGCGACAGCCTTCGGGAGTGGCGCGTTTCGCGGCGGCCAACATGTCGGAAGGGGCTCTGCGGGCCCTGGGCATCATTGTCGCGGCCCGGACCCTCCCCTCCAGGGAAGAGCCCTATTCCCTTGCCCGCTTGCTCATCGTCGAGGAACCCGAGGTCGCCATCCATCCCGGGGCCGCGGCGTTGCTCTTCGAGGTGCTGAAGCTCGCCTCGCAGCGGGGCTCCGTCCTGGTGACGACCCACAGCCCAGAGCTGCTGGACGCGGCCCAGGACGAGGAGATCCTCGTGTGCGGCTACCGGAACGGGACCACGCGAATCGGGCCTCTCTCCACGGCCCAGCGGGAGGTCGTCCGAGAGGGACTCTTGAGCCTGTCGGAGCTCGCGCGTAGCGAGCCGCTCCGGATCGAGGGCGAGGAGCCAGAATCGCTGGATCCGCGCGATCTGGCGTGAAGCGACTCGTCTGTGTCGTGGAAGGAGAGGGGGAGGTCGCTGCCATCCCGAACCTGTGTGCCCGGGTGATGGCCTACCTCGGAGTCCAGGGCTGGGTGGTGGATCCCGAGCCCATTCGCCGGAAGCGTTCCGCGCTCGTGGATGCTCGCCATCCGAGGCCTCGGCGGCCGTGCCGCGAGGACGAGGTAGTCAAGGCCATGGTGCTGGCGCAGCGGCGGCCTCGTCCTGGGAATGCCGTGCTGTTGCTGTGTGACGAGGACGAGGATTGCGCCGCGGTATGGGGACCGGATGCCACACGTGTCATGCGCCGTCTGGGGGCTGGCGTCGCCTTGATGGCTGTTCATGAGTACGAGACGTGGCTCCTGCTCAGCCGGCCGGATGCGGAGTTGCTGGCGGCGGGAGTGGCCGTGCCGGTGTCGGGGCGTGGCGCCAAGGGCACGATGAGGAAGCTCGTCCCGGATTATTCCCCGACCGTGCACCAGCTCCAGGAGACGCGGCGCATCGATATCGGTTTCCTCCGGGAGCGCTCCGAGTCATTCGACAAGTTGGTTCGCTCGATTGCCGAGCTTTGTGGAGTGCCCGCGATGCCCTTGGCCTGAGCAACCCTCACCAGCGGTGCGACAGGCCCGCTCCCGCGTACACCGTCAGCGGCGGCGCCGGCTCGAAGTAGCGCCCCCGGGCCGCGTTCACCCGCACGTTGTCACTGTAGCGCGCCGACAGCAGGTTCTGCAGCCCCAGGAACGGGCTCACCTCGAAGATGCCCATCTGGAAGTGGTGTCCCAGCCGCACGTTCATCACCCAGGCCGTGTGCTCGCGCACCGTGTTCGCGTCGTCCGCGTACAGCCCTCCCGCGCTGAACACCTCCACCGCCGCCCTCGCTCCGCTCGCGTGCTGGTACGCCGCCTCCGCGCTCACCTGGTGCGCCGGAATGCCCGGAATGGACTTGCCTCGCAGCTGCTTCCCCTGTGACGTGTAGTCGCGGAACGTCGCCTGCAACGCGTTGTACGCCGCGCGCACCCGCAGCTCCTCCGTCACCTTCGTCTCCAACGCCACCTCCGCCCCCACGTGCCTCGAACGTCCCGTGTTGCGGTAGTACGCCCTCGCGTTCTCGTCCTCGAAGCGCACCAGCCCGTCGCGGATGAACACCGCGAACAGCGCCACGTCGTAGCGCAGCCGGCCCCACAGCAGTCCTCGCGTCCCCAGCTCCACTCCGTCCGAGTGCTGCGGTTTCAAGTCCCTCGACAGTCCTCCGCCCGACCCCGGCTGCACCGCCAGCTCCGTCGTCGTCGGCGCCTCGAAGGCCTGTGAGACGTTCGCGAACACCGACACCTCCGGCCTCGGTGCCCAGATGAGCCCCAGCCGCCCCGTGGGCTGCTGGAACGTCCGCGTCCCCGTCCCGTCCCCGTCCTCCTTCAGGAAGTCCTCCACCGCGTAGCGCGATACGTCGTACCTCGCCCCCGCCACCAGCGTCAGGCGTTCGAGCGGCTCCCACTCCTCCTGCACGAAGACACCCAGGGACGTCACGTCCTCGTCCTGGTCCAGTTGCAACGTGCTCCCGGGCCGGCCGTCCACGTTGTCGAAGTTCTTCCGCCGGTCCGACTGGGACTGGAGCTCCGCCCCCACCGTGAAGCGGCTGCGCAGCCCGAACAGCGGCGCCCGGTTGCCGTAGCGCACCGACACCCCGTCGAACGTCCGGTCGAAGGCCACCACCACCGAGGGCAGTGCGTTCTGGAAGCGCCTCAGCGCCAGGAAGCCGCTCGCGTTCAACTCCTGTGTCTCGTCCAGCCGTCGGTGGTACGTCAGCCCCAGCCGCCCCTGCCTCACCGACTCGCCCGCGCGGGCGCCCAGGTTGGTGGGCGAGGCCTGCCGGGGGTCTCCTTCCACCTCCTGCCGCGTCAGTCCTCCGGCGTCCCCTGCTTCGGGTGCATCCACCAGCGACAGCACCGCCGTCAGCTGTGAGCGCTCATCCGGCGTCCAGCCCACCTTCCCGTTCAGCAGCGCCTGCTCCGTCCCCGACTGCCGCCGCCACCCTCCCTGCTCCAGCCTCGACGCGCTCACCAGCCAGCGCACGTCCCCGCTCTTTCCTCCGCCCTTTGCGTGCAGCTTCCACAGGCCCGCGTCCCCGTGCAGCGTCCGCGCCTCCACGAAGGGCCGGTCCGGGCCCTCCTCCGTGGTGATGCTCACCACTCCCCCCGCCGCGTTCCCGTACAGCGACGAGGCCAGCCCCCTCAGCACCTCGATGCGCGCCGTGGATGCCATGTCCAGGCTGTCCACGTTCGTCTGCCCGTCCGGCATCGTCTCCGGGAAGCCGTCCACCAGCACCGTCACCCCCCGGATGCCGAACGCCGAGCGTGCCCCGAAGCCTCGAATCGAGAGCCTCAGGTCCTGTGAGTAGTTGTTCCGGCTCTGCGTCAGCAGCCCCGGTACTCCCACCAGTGCCTCGGACAGGCCCAGCGTGGGGCGCCCCTCCTGGATGTCTTCCTGCTCCACCACGCTCACGGCCGTCGGTGTTCGGCTCAGCGGCGTGGGCACCCGCGGCGCCACCACCGTCGTTTCCCGAGGAGCGGTGGCCTCGGGTAGGGGCCCGGGCGATGGTTCCTCGGGTGTCGGAGTCTGGGACAGTGTGGCGGAGAGCAGCGCGCAGGGGAGGAACCAGGACATCCACGGGCCTTCTTCGTTGAGAGCTCGGGTGACGGGTACCCTCACCCCGTCCCTCTCCCGAAGGGAGAGGGACAGTGTGCACCGGTCTCGCTCTGGTTCGCTAGCGCTCCACCTGCACTCCCTTCCAGAACGCGATATGGCCCCGAATGCTGTCAGCCGCTTCCTTCGGCTCCGGGTAGTACCAGGCCGCGTCCTTGTTCGACTTCCCGTCCACGACCACGTCGTAGTAGCTCGCCACTCCCTTCCACGGACATGTCGTGTGCGTTCCGCTGTCCTTCAGCACCTCCCGCTTCACCGACTCCCTCGGAAAGTACACGTTCCCCTCCACCAGCTCGTACGTGTCACTCTCGGCGAGCACCGCTCCGTTCCACATCGCCCGCGCCATGGTGTCCTCCTCGCGTCCGCTCTCCCTCCATGTCTGCTTCCGCCGACGGCTCCGCGCCACCTCCCATGGCTCCTTCTGTTCGTCACGAGCAGCGGGGGTGATGGCTCGTGGTGCGACGCGTTCCTCCCTCCGCGGACCAGGCGGCCTGGCGAGGACTTCATCCTCCGTCTTCAGAGTGGCCAACATCCTTCTCGGGAGTGTCCGCTGGTGGAAAGCCGTTGGAAGCGGAATGGGCAGGGCGGCTCCGGACTGTTCCGGCGCTGTTAACGTCCCCCGTCCCCCTTCATGAATCCCTCCGAGCGACGCGTACCGGACGTGCACACGCTGCTGAGCAAGACCCTGAGTCACCCTGATGGGGAGTCCACCTTCCGGCAACTCGCCGAGGCCATCCCCCAGCTCGTGTGGACGGCGCGACCGGATGGATTCCACGACTACTTCAATCAGCGCTGGTACGACTACACCGGCTCGAACTTCGATGTGACCCAGGGAGACGGTTGGCGCCTGCCCTTCCATCCGGAGGACGTGCCGGAGGCACAGACGCGCTGGCAGCACTCGCTGCGCACCGGGGACACCTACGAGGTGGAGTACCGCTGCCGGCGTCACGACGGCGTGTACCGCTGGTTTCTCGGCCGCGCCCAACCCGTGCGCGATGCCGATGGCCGCATCGTCAAGTGGTTCGGCACCTGCACCGACATCGACGAGCAGAAGCGCGTCACGGACTCGCTGCGGTTCCTCACCCAGGCCGATGCCCTGCTGGCCTCCTCGCTGGACTACGAGACGACGCTGGCGGCACTCACCCGCCTGGCGGTGCCCCAGCTGGCCGACTGGTGCTCCATCGACATCCAGGGCGAGGATGGTGTCGTGCGCCTGCTCGCGGTGGCTCACGTGGACCCCTCGAAGGTGAAGTGGGCCCACGAGCTGCGCAAGCGCTATCCGCCCGACCCCAAGGATCCCCACGGCCTCCACGAGGTCATCCGCACCGGCCGCTCCTCCGTGCTCCCGGACATCTCCGATTCGCTGCTGGTGGCCTCCTGCCGGGACAAGGAGCACCTGCGCATCGCGCGCGAGCTGGGCCTGCGCTCGGCGCTGACGGTGCCCCTCACGGCCCGGGGACGCACCTTCGGCGCCCTCGCGCTCGTCACCGCCGAGTCCGGCCGGCGCTTCACTCCCACGGACGTGGTCTTCGCCGAGCAACTGGCCTCCCGCGCCGCGCTCGCCGTGGACAACGCCCGCCTCTACGGCAACGCCCTGCGCGCCGAGGAGCGCTTCCGCTCGCTCGTCTCCGCCAGCGCCCAGGCCGTGTGGGTCCGCCGGCCCGATGGGCTCGTGGAGGAGGACTCGCCTTCCTGGCGTGCCTTCACCGGGCAGTCCTACGAGGACTACCGGGGCCATGGTTGGCTCTCCGCCATCCACCCGGAGGACCAGGAGCGGGTGCGGCGTGGGTGGGAGGCGGCGCGGGCGCTCAAGCAGCCCTATGAGGTGGAGATGCGCGTGCGCCTGCCGGACGGGCGCTACGCCGTCACCCTGTGCCGCGCGGTGCCCCTCTTCAACGCCGATGGCACCCCGCGCGAGTGGATTGGCACCACCACGGACATCACCGCCCAGCGTCACGCCGAGGAGTCCTCGCGGCGGCTGGAAAGCGAGCAGCGTGCCCGCCAGCTGGAGTCCCTGCGCATCAAGGTGAGCGAGGTGTTGTCGCGCGAGGAGGCCCCTTCCCGGTTGCTGCAGGACTGTGCCGGGGCGATGGTGCGCAGCCTGCCGGCGCTGGCGCTGGTCCAGGTCTGGGGGTGGAGCCGGGAGTTCCGGGCCCTGGTCCTGGAGGGCACTGCGGGCCTTACCGTTCCTTCCTCCATCCAGCCCACGCGCCTGGAGCTGGGGGAGGGGTTCGCCGGAACGGTGGGGCAGACCCGCCAGCCCCTGTTGGTCAACGACGTGCTGCAACACCCCGGTGCACGGGCGCGCGAGTGGATGCGGGCCCAGGGACTGGTGTCCTTCGTGGGCACCCCGTTGCTGGTGAGCGGGCAGCTGGTGGGCGTGCTCTCCGTCTTCGGCAGGAGCCCGCTCGAGGAGGAAGCGCTGGCCACGCTGGCCACGGTGGCGGACGCGGTGGCCCAGGGCCTCGAGCGCCGTCGCGCCGAGCTGGCCCTCCAGGAGCACGCCCGGGAGCTGGCGCGCTCCAACGAGGAGCTGCAGCAGTTCGCCTACGTGGCCTCCCATGATCTGCAGGAGCCGCTGCGCATGGTGGCCAGCTACACGCAGCTGCTGGCCCGGCGCTACCAGGGCAAGCTGGACTCGGACGCGGACGAGTTCATCGCCTACGCGGTGGACGGGGTGAACCGCATGCAGCGGCTCATCCAGGACCTGCTGGCCTACTCGCGCGTGGGCACCCGCGGCCACGAGTTCAAACCCATCGACTCCGGCCGCGCGTTGGAGAAGTCCCTGGCCAACCTCAAGGCGCTGGTGGACGAGTCGGAGGCCACGCTCGTCCAGGGCAAGCTGCCGATGGTCATGGCGGACGAGACGCAGCTCATCCAACTCTTCCAGAACCTGGTGGGCAACGCCTTGAAGTTCCGCGGGAAGACGCCGCCCCGGGTGCTGGTGGAAGCCGAGCGCGAGGGCAACGAGTGGCGCTTCACCGTGGAGGACAATGGCATCGGCATCGAGCCGCAGTATTACGAGCGCATCTTCGTCATCTTCCAGCGGCTCCACGGGAAGGAGGAGTACCCCGGTACGGGTATCGGACTCGCCATCTGCAAGAAGATCGTCGAGCGGCACGGTGGCCGCATCGGACTGGATTCGCAGCCCGGACAGGGAACGACGTTCTGGTTCACCCTTCCCGCCATTCCCACCCCCTCACCTCAGGGTGCTACTTCATGAGTGATGACACCCGCGGACGGCCCATCGAAATCCTCCTGGTGGAGGACAACCCCGGAGACGTCCGCCTGACCATCGAGGCCCTCAAGGAGGGCAAGGTGCGCAACCGCCTCTCCGTCGCGCGCGACGGGGTGGAGGCGCTGGCCTTCCTGCGCCGCGAGGGTCCCCATGCCGAGGCCTCCCGGCCGGACCTCATCCTGTTGGATCTCAACCTGCCCAAGAAGGACGGGCGCGAGGTGCTGGCGGAGATCAAGGAGGACTCGAGCCTGCGCCGCATCCCCGTGGTGGTGCTGACCACGTCGAAGGCGGAGGAGGACATCCTGCGGACGTACGACCTGCACGCCAACTGCTACATCACCAAGCCGGTGGACCTGGATCAGTTCATCTCGGTGGTGCGTTCCATCGACGACTTCTGGTTGTCGGTGGTGCGGCTGCCCTCGGCGGAGTGAGCCAGCCATGACCCAGAACGAGGGACAGCCGTTGCGGCTGCTGCTGGTGGAAGACAACCCCGGGGACGCCCGGCTCCTGCAGGAGGAACTGAAGGAGGTGCCGTCCGTGCGCTTCGAGGTGCGCCACGTGACGCGCATGGCGGAGGCGCTCGCGGTGGTGAGCGAGCCGGGGGTGGACGTGGTGCTGTTGGACCTGTCGCTGCCGGATGGGCAGGGGCTGTCCAACATCGAGCGGATGTTGCAGGCGGCGCCCATGCTGCCGCTGGTGGTGCTCACCGGCACGGATGACGAGCAGCTGTCGATGAAGGCGGTGCACGCGGGCGCGCAGGACTACCTGGTGAAGGGCCAGGTGACGGGGCCGCTGCTGGTGCGCGCGCTGCGCTACGCCATCGAGCGCAAGCGGGCGGAGGAGGGGCTCAAGCGCGAGGAGGCCGCGCGGCAGACGGCGGTGTTCCGCGAGCAGTTCCTGGGCATCCTCGGGCACGACCTGCGCAATCCGCTGCAGGCCATCTCCGGCAACGCGGCGCTGCTGCTGCGCTACGGGGGCCTGTCCGAGCCCCAGCGCAAGGCCGTCAACCGCATCTCCATCTCCGCGGACCGGATGGCGCGGATGATCTCCGACATCCTGGACTTCACCCGGACGCGGCTGGGCGGGGGCTATCCGCTGCAGCGCACGTGGATGAACGTGCACGACGTGCTGCGGCAGGTGGTGGAGGAACTGGAGGTAGCGCATCCACAACGGCGCTTCGAGCTGGGTGTGTCGGGCACCGGATGGGGCGAGTGGGACGCGGACCGGATCGCCCAGGCCGCGTCGAACCTGGTGGGCAACGCGGTGCAGTACTCGCCGGAGGACTGCGTGGTGCGGGTGCTGGCGCGCGACGAGGGAGACGGGGTGCGGGTGGAGGTGCACAACTGGGGCTCACCCATTCCCGCGGAGCGGTTGCCGCACATCTTCGACCCGTTCGTGCGCGGGCGGGATGGCGCGCGCTCGGGCGCGCGCTCGGGGTTGGGGCTGGGGCTCTACATCACGCATGAAATCGTGAAGGCGCACGGGGGATCGTTGCAGGTGCGCTCCACGGAGGCGGAGGGCACCTGCTTCTGGCTGAACCTGCCGCGCCATCCGCCGAAGACCTGAGCCCTCGCGAATTCCCACCGTGTCCATCCCCTCTCCCTCTGGGAGAGGGTCAGGGTGAGGGTCTACCCTTCGCTCTCCCGCCCGATATCGCACGCCTTCCCGGCCCGCCGCTCATGTCCACCCTAGGTGCAAGGGGGAGGGACGAGAGCAGGAGCGGAGCCAAGATGGAGACGCCGCAAGACGGGGTGGGTATGGCGCCGCGGTCACATACGTTGCGCACGAGGCGGGGCGCGGTGGATGTACTGCTGTACGAGGCCATCGGAGCGAAGGCGGGCGTCTTGCTGGCCGGAGGAGTGGGCGGGGGCTTCGACACGCCAGCGCTCGGGCTGTACCCGCGGCTGGGAGAGGAGCTGCTGCGGCAGGGCCTGTCCACGCTGCGGCTGAAGTACCGGAACCCGACGAACCTGGCGGAGTCGGTGCAAGACGTGCTCGCGGGGGTGGAGTTCCTGGTGGAGCACGGGCTGGAGCGGGTGGCGCTGGTGGGGCACTCATTCGGCGGGGCGGTGATGATCGCCGCCGGAGTGCAGTCGCCCTGGGTGACGACGGTGGTGGGACTGTCATCGCAGAGCTACGGGGCCGAGGCCGTATCGGAGCTGCCGCCGCGCTCGCTGCTGCTCATCCACGGCACGTCGGACACAGTGCTACCGCCGAGCTGCTCACGGTCCATCCACGAGAGGGCGCGAGGGAAGAAGGTGCTGGAGCTCATTCCGGGAGCGGGGCACGTGTTGGACGAGGCCGCCGAGCGCGTCTTCACCGTGGTGCGAGACTGGCTGTTGCACGAGCTCACTCCCTCTCCCTCCGGGAGAGGGCTGGGGTGAGGGTCTCTGGTGAAGGGGGTTGAATCCGGAAGGGAGGGGGCCGCGCCGTGCACCCACCTCCCGAGTCCCGGGTCAGCTGTGCTTGTCGCTCCCCGAGCTGTCCTTGCTGTTGGCCTCGGAGGGCCCGCTGAACTCGCGCTGCCTGCCCTCGGCTTCCTCGGGGGCGCTCTCCTTCTCCGACTTGCCGAAGACCTCCTTGCGGGTCTCCTCGCTCATCTTGGCGTCGCCGTGCATCGTGGGGTTCTCTTCCTGGGGTTTGCGAGGCATGCCGTGCGTCCTCCGATGCGATGGGTGTGTTGGATTCGAGACTCAAGGTCTGGTGGTCCGGGAGAGACGGCAAGCCCGGTCAATGGATGGAGGGCGGGCGGGGAGGCAGACCCTCACCCCAGCCCTCTCCCAGAGGGAGAGGGGGCATGCACGGGCTCCCACAGCGGCCCTACCTTGAGGCGAAAGGAGGTCGCTCGATGGGTGACATGTTCGCCATGGGGTTTTTCTTCGCTGTCCTCGTGTTCTTCTTCCTCGTCATCGCGCTCACCATCATTCTCGGTGGCATCAGCAGGATCAGCGACAAGCGCGTGGCGCGAGAGGGACGCGCGACCCCGTACCAGCGGATGCCCGGACAGACGGAGGCCCACTCCAGCCATTAGTGCGGATGAGGGGCGCCGGGGGGCTGCGGGTTGTAGTAGCGCCGCAGCCAGCGGGAGAGCCCGTCCAGGCCCGGGAAGAGCACACGCTCGGTGATGTTGGCCTGGTCGAGCTTGTCCCGCACCTCCTGCTTGAGGCGTGCGGGGACGATGAGCCGGCGCACGCCTTTCTTCTGCCGCTCGAGGAACTCGTCCAGCCGCGCCGAGGCGTCGTTCATCACCGAGAAGAGGGCGAACTGGTTGACGATGCGCTCGTCGATGGAGGGCGGCTCGAAGAAGAGCACGAAGGGGCTGCGGGAGAGCCGGTCGAAGGTGGCGAGGTTGCCGGCCACCTCGGCGAGCATCTCCGCGCTGAAGACGTCGGCGCCCTCTTCGTGGAGCTGGGCCTTGAGGGGGCGGGGCAGGAGCCGGTTCGTCTCGCGGTAGTCCACGCACCACACCACACCGTCCACGCCGTACTGCTCCGGATTCTCCGTGAGGAAGTGCAGCGCCACGTAGGGGCTGAAGGTCCAGTCCAGCAGGCGCGTGGGCAGCCCGTGGTGCTGGGCGAGCGACAGCCAATCCCAGATGGACTCGCTGGGGTTGGTGGTGCCGCGCGCGTACTTGCGGAAGGCGCGCAGCATGACGTGTTCCTGTCGGGAGTAGTTGCCGCCACGCCGGTTGAGGCTGGTGGCCAGGTCATGGCCCGAGTCCGGCATGCCCCGGAAGGCGAGGGTGGGGCGGAAGCGCTTGAGGGTCTCGTTCCACGAGCCCGCGAAGAGCGCGTCCTGCAACTCCACCCAGTTCTCGACGCGTCGCTCCTGCACGGCACGGAAGATGGGCAGCCCCCGGCGTTCTGGCACGTGCCCCCACCGGTTACATGGGGGCTCGGGACGTCGGGTAGTGAAAGGTCCTCACGGCCCCGTGACGGGGTCTTCAGGGATGGGTCGCGCTCTCGTACTGGAGTTCTTCCTCCTCTCCATCCAGGTACTGGACGACGAGGCCCGAGGGCTTGTGCTGGTGCGCCAGCTTCCGCCCCCGGTGGATGGCCTGTGTGACGTTGGGGTAACGGTCGACCCGGTGATTGCCTTCGAGCCGGACGTACCAGCCACTCCCATCCGCCGCCACCGTCACCCATCTCCGACGGGGAGCGGGGTGCGACTGCTGCTGCTCACGTTCGATTCGCATCGCCAGGGTCATGGACGTGTTCCTCGCCGGGACTGCGCAGTGGAGAGCCGCATGCGGACAATCTGTTGACGAGACAGCGGGAAAGGCACCTGTCCGCCAGGTCAATCCCGTCCGGTGGGACAGGTGCTTCTCCGCTTGGGAAGCAGACCCCAGATCCTGCTGGCGGGGGAGACGGCCCTTCCACGAGCGGATGGGCCCGGTGAGTGGCGGCGGCTCGTCAGCAGGGTGGGCCGACTCCCCGCCGAGCCCCTCTCCTGAACCGGGAGTCCAATGCCGCGGCGCGTGATGGGCCCCTAGCCTCCAGGTAGCAGTCCCACGGGAGGAAGGATCATGCGGCACATGAAGACCATGTTCGTTGGAGCGATGGCGGCGGCTCTGCTCTTCGGGGCGGGGTGCAAGGGCGGCGGTGGGCAGGGCGGCGCGGGCCAGCAGGGAGGGACGGGTCAGCAGGGAGGGACGGGCGGCGCGGGCATGCAGGGAGGCTCCCAGGGTGGTGGTGCTGGCGGCTCCGGGAGCATGACCGGTGGTTCGGGGAGCTCGCAGGGCGCGGGTGACGTGGGCGGCTCGGGGAGCGGCGGCAGCCTGAACGACATGGACAACACGGGCGAGCAGGAGGACATGGGGCGCGGCACGGGCAGTGGCGGCGCGGGCAGCGGCGGCACGGGCTCGGGCTCGACGGGCGGTGACACCGGTGCCGACTCGGGTGGCGGCACGAATCGCTGAGACGGGCCGTTGAAAGAAGAGGGCCCCGGATGGGTGTGGAGTCCGGGGCCCGAAGTCTCTTCACATCTTCGTCTCGGGGCCGTGCCACACGCTGCGCCGGTGGTTGCGTGTCTCCTTCACGCCCCAGAGGTACCTGGAGGGCTCGGGGCCACGCGGGAAGTCGAACACCGTTGCCCCGGAGCGCGCCGCCTCCTCCAGCGCATGCGCGATCAACAGGTTGCCCACGTGGTAGCGCTCGAAGTCCGGAGCGACTCCACCGAGGTGATAGCGGACGTGCGCTCCGTCCTGGAAGCCGTGGAAGACGGACACCGGCCGCTCATTCACGTGCAGGGCGTAGAGGCGCAGGGCTCGCGCGGCGAGCAGGCCGCGCGCCACCTCCCGATGGAAGGCCTGGAGCGTGGCATCCTCCACTCCCCGCAGCCGGAACAGCGAGTCCATCATCGTGTCCAGGTTGCCCTCGTTCGCCTCCTCGATGCGCACCGGGCCCAGCTGCTCCAGGCGGCGACGCGCCTGGCTCAGGATGGCCGCGAGCCGTCTCCCCGCCGCCCAGGGAAGGACCGTCTGGGGACAGGCCTCTCGCGCCTCGCTGTGCTCGCCCCAGCCCGCGGGCACGGGGGTGCCCAGCAGGGGCGAGTCCTCCCGGAGCTGCTCGAAGACGCACAGGTCCCAGCGATCGTCATTCCGGGCGAGCCAGTCGAACAGGGTCCGCACACCCCGCGGGGCCAGGGACGGATCCATCAGCACATCGAGTGAGTCGGAGAGGCCCTCGCCGAGCAGCCTCACCACGCGCGCGCCCTGCTCCTCGCGAACGGCCAGTGGCGCGAGCCCCACCAGCCGGCCCTCGCTCCGCAGCGTCACCACCCAGGGAGGTCGAGGAGAGAAGCCCTGACCGAAGTGCCGGTACCAGGGCAGCAGCCACTCCGGCCGCTGGAAGGTGGTGGCCCCGGGACAGCGGGCCCACAACCAGCGCCACTCGCCTCGAAGCTGCTCCAGGCCACGCGGGGAGACGACCTCTTCCACCTCGAGGGGCGCGGGGGCCCGGACCCGTTGGAGCCGGGGCGTTCCCAGATCGGAGCTCAGTGCCATGGAACCTCCGGCAGCTTCAGTCTCTCCAGGGCCTGCCGGGCCAGCTCCCGCCAGCGTGTGCCCGTCATCCTCCAGACGTTGGTCTCGTATTGAAGCATCCCCTCGTGTGGCGGACGGGTGAAGTCGTAGCGGGGCGCGGCCCGGTAGCGCTCCTGCTTCATCGGGAACGACTCCAGCTCCCTCGCCTCCGATGCGTAGCACGCGAGCATCCGCTGCTTGCGGGCGCGCTCGGACCCGGTGAGGGACACCGTGGCCACCGGACTGCCGTCCGGCGCGGGGAGGAACTCGCCGGTGACGAGCTCCCCCTGGCGGCGGTGGTAGGACGCCATCTCCAGCAGTGCCGGAGGCGTGCGTCCCGTCCTCGCCATCAGCGCCACGGCGGCGTGCGAGATGAAGGCGGCGGCATCGTGATCCGGGTGGCCACCCTCGTACGGATGGACAACGAGGAGTGCCGGACGCAGCGCCTTCAACAGCGCCATGAGGTACTCGGTGAGGGTGACGAGGTCCAGCGCCGCTTCCTGGTCCATCGCCCCCAACGAGAGCAGGTGGTGCCGAGGCACTCCGGCGAGCGCCAGCGCGGCGAAGGACTCCTCCTCACGCAGGCGCGCATAGGCCTCGCGCCGGATCGACGACATGTCCCTGGGTGCTCCGTCGGTGACGTGGACGACGTGACAGCCGGGGCTGCGGCGCAGCAGCCACGCGGCTCCCCGCACCTCATCCTCCGGGTGCGCGGCCACGATCAATGTGGAGCCATGCAGGGCCTGCGGCGGTAGCAGCGGCCCGAGGACCTCCGCCACGGTGCGTGTGTCCTCTGCCTGCTGCTCCTCCAGCCAGGGTGACTCGTCAGGAGGTCGCATGTGTGCACCTCCTTCCCGGAACTCTTTCCACCGCCCCCTCCCTTCCCCGTCCTTACCTTCTGAAACGACCGTAGACCCTCACCCTGACCCTCTCCCAGAGGGAGAGGGGATGCTCTTACTGCAGGGTGGGCGTGGTGGCGCTCTCGTCCAGGACCGTGGTGCGGACCGGACGGGTGCCGAGCAACTGGATGGCCTCCCGGTAACCGTTGAGCGTCCCCACGTCCACGTAGGATTCGCCCGCTCGCACCGCATGGGCCTTGCCGCCTCGCGCCAGCCACTCGTTCACCAACGTGCCCATGTACGGGTCCCTCGGCTCGCGTGTGAGCCACAGCTCGTGCAACTCGCGCATGATGGCGCCGGTCATCTTGAAGGCCCCCCAGATCCAATGGCTGGTGGCGCCCTCCTGCTTCACCTGGATCTCCCGCACCGTGCCGTCCTTGTCCGCCACCACCGCGTCGAACAGCTCGGGGCGCGCCACCGGGAAGCACAGGAACGACAGCCCTCCCTCCGGCAGCTTGCACAGGCCATTCTCGGGGAACCAGACGGTGTCCGGCAGGCCGATCACCACCTCCTCGTCCGGGTGGATGAGGGGCAGGGCGCGGAAGAGCGAATCACACAGCCCCAGCGGCTCCGGCTGCACGGCGTAGCACACCATCGCTCCGCCCACCCTGCCGCCGTAGTACTCGATGATGTCCGACTTGCCCGGGGAGATGACGAAGCAGATCTTGTCCGCCCCCGCGAGCAGCATGCGATCCACCAGGTATTCGCTCACGGCGCGAGGCCGCTCCGTCTTGCCGTCGTAACGGCCTCCCACGGGGAGCAGTTCCTTGGAGAAGGCGAGCGGCTGGATGCGGCTGCCGATTCCCGCCGCAGGTATGAGTCCCCACATGTCTCAGTTCCTCACATGGTTCGAGACGCGCGCTCCGTCCAACAACACCACCAGCTCCTCCGCGCGTCGTTCCGCGGTGTGCTCGGTGAGCGCTCGCTCCCGGGCACGTCGGCCCATCCGGGCCAGCTCCTCCGGCGACAGGGAGAGCGCCTCCACGGCATCCTCGGTGGAATGCGCGATGAGGATCTCCTCGCCCGGTCGGAAGAACGAAGCCAGGCCCTCCCACGCGTCACTGAGCACCGGGGTGCCGCACGCCGCGGCCTCGAAGAGGCGGCCCGATGGGCACCAGCCCATGGCGGCCATGGGGGCACGGGTGACGTTGAGGGTGAGCGCGGATGAACAATAGAAGGACGGGTGCTCCGAGGGCGGCAGGTGCTGGACGAAGTAGAGGTTGTCCGTCCACGCGAAGTCCCGCGGGTACTGCGCGCCGCCGATGATGAAGCGCCGCTCGGGCATGCGCCGCGCGGGCTCCAGGAAGAAGCGCTCCAGCGCCTGTTGCCGGTTGGCGGCGTAGGTGCCCAGGTACGACAGGTGCCCCTGGTAGTGCTCCTTCGGCGGCACCGGGTAGTGCACCCGCGGATCCACGCTGCCATAGAGGGGCACGGCGTGGCGCGCGCCGAAGAGCCGCCGCAGCCCCGTGAGGGCCTCGCCACCCGTGTAGCTCAGGACGATGTCGTAGTCCCCCAGGCCCTCCGGGCCGATGTACTCGACGCGCTCCCCGCGCTCGGCCCGCTCCAGCGTGACGGGCGTGTCCATGTCGTAGAAGGACTTCACCGGCACGTTCGAGCCCAGCACGAGGCGGCCCGCTTCGATTCCATCCGCGCAGTAGGACGTCACCATGCCCACGTCCGCGTCCCGCAGGTGCCGGCGCGCGTGCGGCTGCGCCTCCTCCCACGAGGCGTAGAGGATGAGCTCCGCGCCCCGGGGCAGCGCGAGCAGGTCCCGGTGCGAGGCGTAGAAGGGCTGATCCCTCTCGAAGAAGACCACGCGGTGCCCACGGGCGGTGAGGGCGGAGATGAGCCCGCGCCAGAGGGTGGCGTGGCCATTGCCCCACGAGGAACTGACCGTGAGGCCGAAGATCACCAACTTCATGCCGACTCCTGCTGCGTGTTGGGGAGGGTGATGGCTCCGATGGCCTCTTCGAGGAGGCGCCGCACCTGGGGAGCGAGCCGGATGCGCGCGAGCCGCCAGCGCTGGCTGGGGCGCAGCCGCCGGAGCGTGTAGACCACCTTGCGGCGGGTGTGCTCGAGCGGGAAGTAGCGGGCGAAGCCGGAGGCGTTGAGCGAGAAGAAGGAGAGGGCGTCCGCGTCGTTGAGGAGCGCGAGGCACACGTCGTCCTCGGGCCTCTCGTGGCGGCCGATGAGCCAGCGCACGCGCTCGCGGGTGCCCGCGTCGACGCCCACCTCCGCGAGCAGCCCACAGGCCACGTCCGCGCCCCGGGCCGCGTGGGCGTCCTTGAAGGCCTGGTAGTCCCGGGCGTGGTGCTCCACGCGCTTGTCCGCCTCGGACAGCAGGCGCTCCACGTCATGGAAGAGGGCCGCGGCCTGGAGGGCCAGGTCGGCGTGCGGCGCGAGCCTCAGCACCCACTGCCACGTGTCCAGCGCGTGCCGGTGGTCCGCGACGACGAGCGGCTTGCTCATGTCGTGCAGCGCCAGGTGCCGCGCGAGGATGGCGTCGAAGAGGGGCCCCTCGGACTCGGCGTTGCGGCGGCCGACGAGGCCCTGGTAGCGGGTGAGGATCTCCAGCGCGGTGCCGGCGAGCGCCTCGGGTGGCGTGCCCGTGAGGTGCAGGGCGAGACCGTGTCCCTCCCCGTCCCCGGTGGACGCGCCGAAGACGCGCTCGTCCCAGTCGAACGGGTCGAAGCCGGGAGCGCGCCACTCCTGGGCATCCAGCCGCAACACGTTCGCGTCGCTGGCAGCGTCCGGGGGCTGGACGGTGATGGTGGGAAACTCCTCGGTGAGCAGGGCGAATGCGCCGGGCAGGGTCCGCATCGCACCGTCGGCTCGAGCTCCGGTTTCGGACAGAAGCAGCTGTCGCAGCATCGCGCCCCCCGCGGGTGGTCCGCACGTGATGACGCGTCAAGTTGCTGTCGCGGTTGCCGAAAGGCCAGGGGGACCTACATGCGTCTGGAGGCCAGTGTCCGGGGGAACAAGCCCCGCGTGCTCCGGTGCACGCACACCCGGGTGGGCCCGTGTGCTGGCACACACCCGGGGGGGCATCCAGAGGAGAGACGCTCGGTTTCGGGACTACGGCCGGCCGTTGTCCGCTGGCTGATCGTACGCGTACTGCTCCGCGCGAGGCGCGGCGTCATTGTGGAACAGGGGGCACTTCTGGCAGGAGAAGCCCTCCCAGTCCTCACGCACCGCCGCGTCGATGCACATCGCGTAGTGGCGGCAGTGGACGTTGCGGTAGTCCTCGACGTGATGGTGGTCCGCCCACATGGGCAGGCGGAGCTCGGTGGGATTTGGCTTCGGTGGCGAGCAGGCCATTCGCTGAAACTCCCTCTCGGATATGGGCCCCCCTCTTGGAGACTGGATTCATACCCACTGGTGCGTCGCGTCATTCCCGAGCGGGAATCGGGAGCGCGGGGGCGCGCTCCGGGTGAACAACAGCCGGGCGAGCGAGCGCTTCACCGCCTGCGCCCGGCTCCCGCCTGCTGGACGGCCTGGACGAGGACTTCGTACGGCTGGCAGCCCACCACGCGGGTATTCCCGATGAAGAAGGTGGGGATGCCGCGCACGCTGTCGCGTTGGCCTTCGTCCCGCAGCGTGTCCACGCGGGCCTGGTACTCGGGCGCGTCCATGGCGCCGCGTGCTCCCTCGCCGGACAGGCCCGCCTCCTCCGCCAGGCGGGCGAGCACGTCCGGGTCCTCGAGGTCCTCACCCCGCTGCCAGTAGGCCTCCATGGCCGCGCCGTGGAAGGCCTGGAAGCGTCCCTGATCCTTCGCCCACTCCGTCAGCGCGAGCACCCGGCGCGTGTTGGACATGCGCGCGGGCACCTTCAGCGACACACCGAAGCTCCGGCCGAACTGCTCGGCGTGGGCCCGCATCATCTCTCCCCGGCCCGGAAAGAGCCGGTCCAGGGAGACGCCACCCCGGGGCGTCTCCGGGTTCAGCTCGAAGCCCTTCCACTCCACCTCGACGTCGTACTCTTCTTGCAACCTGACCAGGCTGCTCCGCTCCGCGATGAAGCAGAACGGTCAGACGAAATCCGAGTACAGCCGGATGCGCACGGACATGGGTCACCTCGTTGGGTGGAACCTGCTTCTAGCGTCGTGACCCGTCCGTTGCCAGAGACTGCTCGCCTGGTAAGCGGACTTTCAATCATCTCTTCATCCAGGCGCGGCTTTCCCCGAAGATGGGGCCGTGCGTTCGATGCCCGCCCCCTCATCGTCTCCGTCCCGCCGTCTGGGACTGATTGCCTTCTCCCTCTTCGCCCTGCTCGCCTTCGCGGGCTGCTCGGCCTTCTCCCGCGCGGTGAAGGAAGGCGACCAGCTCACCACCGAGCACAAGTGGGCGGAGGCGGAGGCCGCCTACCAGCGTGCCCTGGCCGTGGAGCCGGGGGACTCGGAGGTGCGCGTGAAGCTGCGCGCCATGCGCAAGCAGTGGAGCGCCGAGGTGTTCCAGGCCGCGCAGGCGAAGCACTCCGGGGGCGACCTGGCCGCGGCCACGCCGCTGCTGGTGCGCGCGCTCGAGCTGGACGGTGAGAACGATCCGGCCCGTGCGCTCCTCACCCAGACGCTGGACGCGCGGGTGGAGGTGGCGCGGAAGGCGTTGAAGGAGGAGCGGCTGCAGGAAGCGCGGGCCGAGCTCGACGCGGTGCTGGCGGTGGACGCCACGCACGCCGAGGCGCGCAAGGTCGTGGATGCGGTGCAGACGGCGTGGGCGCGGCGGTGGTTCACCACGGCGCAGCGGCTGGAGGAGGAGGGCAAGCACGGCAACGCGCTGCTGGCGTACGTGCGCGCGGACCAGGAGCGGGTAGGGGCCACGCCCGCCCGCGAGCGCGCCGAGGCGGTGCGCCGCAAGCTTCAGGATGAGATCGCCTTCCTGGTGGTGGCCGGGCCCGCGGAGGACAAGGCGGAGGCGCCGGACGTGGTGCAGCGGCTGTCGCCCGGGCGGCTGTCGGCGCTGTTGCCGCAGGAGGTGCCCATCCGCGTCATCACCACCGAGGCGCCGAAGAACCACGAGGGCGTGCGCCTGGGCCTGGCGCTGGAGCGGGTGCGGCCGGACAAGTCCGTGGAGCAGGCGCAGCGCACGCAGCGCTACCTGGTGACGAACAAGGCCGTGCCCAACCCGCGCCGGGTGGAGCTGGAGACGGCGCTGCTGGAGCAGGAGCGCAAGCTGGAGGACGTGGAGCGCAAGCTGTCGGGCGTGCTGCGCGACTACCTGCGCAAGCAGGACGAGCTGGTGCAGGCGCGCGAGGTGGCCTTCCGCTGCCGCGAGCGCGAGCGCAAGGTGTGTGCCACCGCCCTGTCCGAGTGCTCCCGCGCCGTCTCCCAGGGCAAGCCCGGGCAGGTGCCGCAGGAGTGCAACCCCGCGCGCTGCAACACGCAGTGTGATGGGGAGGAGGGCTCGCTGTCGCAGCGGGCCGCCGCCGCGCAGGAGCTGGAGCGCCGGCTGGAGGCCGCCCAGGAGGGCGCCGAGGCCCAGCGGCGCGAGGTGCAGCGCGGCCGGGACGCCTACTACCGCGAGCCCCTCACGGTGGAGGAGCCCGTCTATAGCGAATACCCGTATGACGTGGAGCTGCACCGGCTCGCCATCACCGCCAGCGTCACCGAGCGGCTGGTGGACCTGGCCAAGGACGCCGTCGCCGCCTCGCCGCGCACCGAGGACTACGCGGCGATGCACGAGGACTCGGCCAACAAGGCCTACGACAAGGTGGGCGTGCTGGCGGATCCGGTGCAGCTGCGCAGCGAGGCGGAGCTCCGGGTGGAGGCGGGCGACAAGGCCATGGTGGCCATCGCCACGCGCGTGAAGGAGCGCTTCGACGTCTACCGCCAGCGCAAGGTGGAGGACGCGCGCCGGGGCATGGTGCGCCCCAGCGCCGAGGACGTGGTGGAGACGGCGGTGCGCGCCCTGCTGCTCACCGCCGATGATCCTCCCGAGGACATCCTCCTGCCGCTGGCCAAGGCGCGCGGCCTCGACAAGCCCGAGGCCATCTTCGGCCGCTAGTGCTCGGACGAGGCGGAGACGGATCTCTCCATCCGGGGTTCGGCGCGAGCTGTGACGTTCACCCGGTAGCGTTCCGAGCCACGACCTGGGGCGTTCGCGTCAGTGGCCGCGCGGCGAGAATCACCCAGAGGCCGTACGCCAGCATGAACGTCCGGTTGGGAATCCCGAAGTAGCGGAACTGCATGAGCAGGGGAACCATGATCGCGATGCTCAACCAGACGGCGGCGGCCCACGGGAGCAGGCGCGTCCCGGACCAGGGCGCCTGTCGCCGCAGCGCGAGCGACACGAGGAGCACGGCCAGCAGCTCACCCGGCACGCCGATCATGAACCCCACGCCGTGCATCCTTCCGGAGAAGGACATCTTGGACTGATCCGCCGTCGTCGGGTCCATGGGGAAGGCGCCTCCCAGCGCGAGCCCGACGGCGGTCAGAAAGAGGCAGACGAGCCCCAGCCGGCCGAGCCAACCCCGTGCCGGACCTACGAGCGCCACGAGGAGCGCCAGGCTGGCCAGGGCAAAGGCCCCGAACGAGACCCCCATCACGACCCCGTAAGGGCCGATCGCGTACTCACTGATCATGTGGGACGCCGGCGCGAGGTCCGGTCGCAGCACGTGGAGCAGCAGCAGGGACAGAAGCGCGACGGCGGCTGCCACGACGGCGACTCGAGCGGCGAGGGTGGTCATGTTGAATTCGATATAGTCTACTCCATCCAATATGGCAACCCGACGCAAACGGGCCTACGCGTCGCCCAAGCGGGACGATGCAGCGGCCGCCACCCGGTCTCGCGTCCTCGACGCGGCCAGGACGCTCTTCGCGCGCCGCGGAATCGATGCGGTGACCATCTCTGGAATCGCCGAGCGCGCGGGCGTCTCGAGCTCGTCGGTCTACGCGCTGTTCAAATCGAAGGAAGGGCTCCTGATGGCCCTGACCCAGGAGGCACTCTTCGGGCAGGCCTACCAGGCCGCGAGCGGGCGACTCGACGCGGAAGTGGATCCCGTGGAACAGATTCGAATGACGGCCTCCGTGGCGCGAAGCATCTACGAGGGCGAGGCCGCCGAGCTCGGATTGCTTCGGGGGGCCTCCAGCTTCTCACTCGCGCTCCGGCGTCTGGAAGCCACGCTGGAGGAGAAGCGCTTCGCACTTCAGGAAGCGCGTGTCCGTCGCCTCTTCGAGGCGGGCAGGGCGCGGGAAGGCCTCTCGCTCGAGAAGGCCCGCCGCCTCTTGTGGATGTACACGAGCCGCGACGTCTACCGGCTCCTCGTGCTCGAAGGCGGCTTCACCCCCGAGGAGTATGAGGCCTGGCTCGCGCAGACGCTCCTCACCGCGCTCGTCGCGCCCCACCCGGGTCGCCCTCAGGGCGCGAGGTTGGGAACCCACACCAGCCCGGTGCCCTCCCGGTAGACGAGGCCGTGGGGCGTGAGGTGGGGCTCGGTCTCCTCCTGCGCCGGGGCAGGCTCACCGCGCCCTCCTGTCACCAGCTTGGACGATGGCGATGAATGGCTCCGAGCCCCACTGAGCGGCTACGCTCGAGAACGACGAGGAGGCCGGAATGTTGGCGAAGGCAATCGGAACATGGCTCGCGGTGGCCGCGCTTCTCCTCGGAGCAAGCCCCACCTACGGCGACACGAGCGCGGAGATCGCCACTCGTTTGGCCCATGCGAAGGCGGCATTGACGGCGACCCGTGGCCAGCTCACGCCGGAGCAGTGGGCCCTGCTCAGCGACAAGCTCGCGGGCGCGGAGAAGGCCCTGGCGGACTACGACCAGCTCGTCGCACAGACAGGACGGACACTGGCCACCGCCGAAGCGAGCGCCGCGGCAAGCACCAAGGCGCTCGCCGCCGAAGGCGAGGTTACGGCGGCCCGAGGCACGGTCTCGGTGCTCGGGAGGGTGGGGGTCATCTTCCTCTCGCTAGTCACCATCCAGAGCGATGACGATCCCAGGCTCTACGAATCCCGTCAGAAACGGGTGCTGGAAGAGCAACTCCAGGAAGTCGGTCGCGCGGCCGAACAGGTCAAGGCGGAAGTCGAGCTGGCCAGCAAGTCCCCTGCCCCCAAGTCCGCCAAGCGCGAGGAGGAGGACGGAGACCTCCATCACATCGCGACCGATAAGAATGAAATGTCCGACGCCCGTGGAGGACCGTGGACGCCAAGGTTCCGACAGATCTTCGAAAAGGCGGGAATGACGTTGAACGACCCTGCCAACCTGGTGAAGGTCAAAGGCCACAGGGGCCCGCATCCCGAGCAGTACCATCGGCAGATTCGTGACGCACTGATGCTCGCGACGGATGACTGCGTCGGCGTGGCGCAATGCCGTGAACGACTCACGAGAGCGCTTGGGCGGTTGGGCGTGGAGTGCTCGACTCCTGGAACAAAGCTGAACCAGTGGATTACGACTCCAGCAGCAAGATAGGAACACCCAGCGAATGCGCTACTTCCAGCTGATGGACGACGTGAATGTCCCTGGTGGATGGATACTGGGAACCCCGACCGATGAACGGACGGGCCAGCCGCTGAGTGGCGTATTTCTCGCGGGTCATCCACTTCGCGTCAGCGGGCCTGTTCGAGTTCCCTTCCTCCAGCCCGGAAGAGCGCTAGACTTCTCCCTGGCGAATACAGCGCCGGTCGTTCACACAAAGGTGGCCTCGGTCCTGGCCGAGCTGGCACCAGCCGATGTCCAGCTCATCCCGGCGAACGTTGAGACACATCCCGAGCAATATTGCCTTTTGAATGTGCTGCGAATCGTGAAGTGCATCGATGATGCTGCTTGCGAAGAGGTCAATTACTGGACGCCCGAAGACGGAGTTCCAGAGAAGACCGGGCGATACTTCTCCGTGTACGGCTTGAGAATCGCTCCCACACAGGTCGGAGGCGCCCGGATCTTCCGTCCCTGGGGATGGGAGATTGCCCTCATCGTCTCGGAAAGCATCAAGGAGGCGATGCAACGACTGGGCGTGACGGGTGCCCGGTTCGAGGAGGTCTGAATCACCCAAGCGGGGAGGCGGTGGATCAGGTCCCCTGTGGCAGCGCCGCGCCGAAGAATTGGATGAACGACACGGCGCCCCGGCCTGAGCGACTGCACCGGCTCCTCGCCAAGGCCGGGGACTCGGAGCTACAGCTTCCACCTCTTACTGGTGCGGTACACGTCCACCAGCGGCGACACCAGTGACACCCGGGGGCGCCAGGAGGTGCCGTCGTCGTCCTCCTGCAAGGATTTCAGGGAAAGAATTTCCGACATAAAGGCCAGCGGGGAGTGCTCCCACACCTTCCGCAGGTCCTCGGCCGTCACGTCGCCGATGAGCCCCGAGAGGGTGTCAAAGAATTCGAGCGACGCGACCCGGCACGACACGCGACGGGAAGGAGTAGAGAGGAAAGCGCGCCGAGAAGTCTCCCCGCCTCCACCGAGCCGCCGCCTCTCGGAACGCCGCGACGAAGGCACGGTACGCTCGCGCAGTTCCTTCAACGCCAGGCGCGTGGAAGCATGCCCCCATGGCCGCGGGCTCCGCTTGAGGTGCTCGCCCAGAACTTCGCGCCCTGACGCGATTGGCCACTGCCGACCGGCCTGAGTAGATTCGCCGCCTTGCGCCTCAGGAGAGGGCGAAGGGGAAACAGCCATGGCCATCCGACTCTACGACGCAAGCATTCCGACCTATCTGCAGACGCTCCGGGCCATGTCCGGCGTGCTGGACAAGGGGCTCGCCCACGCCCGCGAGAGCGGCGTCAATCCGGAAGAGATCGTCGAGCACCAGCTCGCGCCGGACATGCGTCCGTTCCGCTTCCAGGTCCAATCCATCGCCTTCCATTCGACCGGGGCCATCGAGGCGATCCGGAGCGGCGCGCTCAACATGCCCGGCCAGCGCCCGGCTCACACCTATGAGGAACTTCAACAACTCGTGAAGGACGCCTGCGCCGAGCTCGAGGCCATCCCCGCCGAGGCGATCGACGCAAGGGAAGGCCAGGAGGTCGTCTTCAACACGCCGCGTGGAGCGAGGATCTTCACCGCGGAGGAGTTCCTGCTCTCATTCTCGCTTCCCAACTTCTATTTCCACGCCACGACCGCCTACGACATCCTGCGCTCACGCGGGACGCCCATCGGCAAGCTCGACTTCATGGGTCGCCTCCGGCTCAAGGCCTGAGGATGAGCGCCGCCCCAGAAGGCCAGGACGCTACCGCCAGGCGCCCACGAGATTCCTCCGGGCCCGCTCTGGGAGTGCCAGGCGGCGGGTTCGATTCCCGCCGCCTCCGCTAGAAGTTGCCCGCTGCCTTCGCCCGAGGCGCAAGCCGGGCCAGACCGTCTACCCGCTCGACCCGCTGGCGCGCGCCGACGTGAACCGCTGGATGTTCTGGGCCTGCCAGCACTTCGTGCCGACGATCGGCGTGATCGCCTGGAGAAGATGTACCGCGAGCGGGCGCGCCTGCCGCTGGACGACTACCCGCATCTGCTGGCGTGGTTCGACCGTGTGCGAGAACTGCCGGCGTGGCGCAACAGCGAAGCGGTCTGGTGAGCGCCATCGCGGCGAAAATTCTTCGCGCGCTTGTCGATCTCATCCGTCATCATTCGTCGTCC